>JALSHX010000001.1 GCA_026982025.1 Aquificaceae bacterium
TTCAAAGTCCTCCCTTGCAAGTTTAATCAATGAAACATCCCAGACCCAAACAGCCCATAGAGCTTCATCCTCCACACATCCGAACTTATAAAAAGGGTTTTGACTAACTCCAGCACAGGAAACCGCAAAAGCAAACGTTAACAACAACTTCCGAATCATTTCCTCAGTAATTTTTCCACAAGAAACCCGACCCTGTGCCTTCCCAGATAGCAGTGGATGTAAACCTTTTTCCCCCTTTCCCTTGAAAGTATCCGCCTCACCTTTTCAACCGCCCTTTCGTTCTCTTTTGAATTGAGACTTATAAAAGAGAATGGCACATTATAAAACCTTATCCCCATTTTACTTAAGATCTCCTTTTCCTTCCTTAAAAGGCTCTCCTCAAAGGGAAGAGATGGATTCAGCAGAGAGATTACCACTTCCACACCGTTAACCTTGACGAGCTTCTCTATGTCAGAGAGGTGTGGATAGGGTCCTATTATTATCCTTTCGTTTATTTCTCTCGCGGAGCCCTGAATTAACCTTAAGGGAAAGAGGTAGGGTTCAATGTAGCTGAAGTAAACGGAGGCAAGGCTGAGAACATATCCGATAAACACAGTAATAAAAAGAATCCTTAGCGCTCTCGCCACTTCTTTCCCTCCTTATGTTTTTTAAGTTAATTTAAGCTCTTTTGTGCCGTCTGTCTCGTTATTTCATGTATTTTTTTCCTCCTCTGTCTTCCCCAGGACCTGTACCAGAACTGAAATGTTGCCGTGAACCTTTCCATAACTATCATCTGCCTGTAGCCGAACATTTCAAGAAAACCAAAAAGGAGGAGTTTTAAAATATCCCTGAGTCTTCCGTATCTTCTGTACATAAGGTTGTCAAGGAGTACTGAACCGGTGCTTATAAGGGACCCCCACAGAAAAGCTACGAGGAAAAACAGAAGGGCAAAGTCCCTTGCAAGCAGTCCAGTGAGGTAAAAGGCAATGACAGACAGGTATCCGATAAACTCAACGGTAGGTCCAAGAGCCTCTACAAAAAAGAAATAGGGAAACCCGAAAACGCCAGCCCATCGGTATTTGGGATTGAAAAACATTTCCTTGCTGTGCCAGAGGCTGTCAATAAGACCCCTGTGCCACCTGTTGCGCTGGCTGAGAAGAGACTTAACATCGGACGGCACCTGCGTCCAGCAAACGGGATCAGGGAGAAAAAGAATCTTATAGGGTATTTTATTATCGGTGCAGTACTTGTGAAGCCTCACCACCAGGTCCATGTCCTCACCTACGGTTTTCCTGTAGCCTCCTATCCTTACGACCATGTCTTTTCTGAAAATGCCAAAAGCTCCGGAGATAATGAGAAGACTGTTAAATATGTTCCACGCTGTTCTTCCCGTTAAAAAACCCCTGACATACTCAATAACCTGAAAGGTCTCAATCCACTTTTTAGGAGCACGAATTTCCACGACATTGCCACCGCTGACCACGCTTCCGTTTAAAACCCTTACAAAACCCCCCGTCGCCACGACCTCCCTGTCTTCCACAAAGAGCCTTGATGCCCTCAAGAGAGCGGTTTCCTCAAGAATGGAATCCGCGTCAATACAGCAAAAGAGAGGGTAAGAACAAACGTTGATCCCGCAGTTTAAGGCGTCCGCTTTGCCTCCGTTTTCTTTATCAACGACCAGAAGGTTGGGAAAGTCCAGGGACACATAGATGTTTCGGATTTCCCTGTGATTTAGGACGAGTCTCACAGGTCTGTCAAGCCTCACCAGCCGGAAGGATTCAATGAGCCTCTGGAGTGTTGAGTCCTGAGAACCGTCGTTTACCACAACAAGTTCAAACTCCGGGTAGTTCAGGCTCAGGAGAGACTTAACATTGTCAACGATCGTCTGCTCCTCATTGTAAGCGGGAACTATAATTGAAATGGGTCTGTACAGAACCCTGGATACTACCTTTTCAACCCTCTCCTTCCTTATTAAAACAGCAAACTTAAATATGTGGTAGAGGGAAATAACCACGAAGGTTGTGTAAAGACCGTTAACGGCAGTAAAGTAAGAGAGTATGAAAATCTGAAAACCGAGAAGGGTGTAAGCAAGAGCCTCAATCATTCCCTTAACCTCATCTCCTCAAGGAGGTAGCGTGCGGTGTCCCTTGCAAACCTATCCTCGGACTGGGCAAGCTCCTTTAAAACCTTCATAGAGCAGTGTCCGAAACTGGCCAGGGCTTTTCCCGCATTTATGCGAACATAGTAGCTCTCGTCGGCAAGCCTCTCCCTCAGCTTATCAATCGCTACCTCAAAGGGACACAGGTAGGCATACTTACACGCGACAGCCCTGATCCTCCAGTCCCGGTGGCTTACGCTTCTTAAAAAAAGCCTGCAGTATGCGGGTGATTCAATGGTTCCGAGAGACCTGAGGGTGCTCAAAACCATAAGATCGTCTTCAGCAAAAAGGTCGTGGATTTTTTCTATGAGGGGCGCAAACGACCTCTCTCTCAACATACCCGCGGTCTCCACCATCGCCCTCAGTACCCTTTCGTAATCCTTATAGCGGGTTAGTTCTTCGTCAATGTAGGAAATTAGGTCTTCCACTTTCCCTGTCCTTTTAAAGTTTGTAATGATGTTTTCCCATATCAGCTCAAGGTACTTAAAGCTCATCTCCTTTGACTTTGAAACCGCATCCATCAAGAATTTGAGCCTCTCAAGGTCGTAAACAAGAAGGGAGTACGCAAAGGCAAGCCTACCGGCAAGCCAGCCCCTTTCGGATTCAAGGATTCTTTTCCTTATCTCCTTCTCCGCCCAGCTGTCATTTAAGTAGCCGAGCCTCTCAAGGGCTGTAACCCTTGTATTTAACAAAAAGCTATTTGCCTGACGCCTCAAAAAGTTGATAACGCCGGACTCCTCCGCAATCCTGAGAACACACTCTTCCGCGGAGTAAGATGTTTCTCTCAAGAAATCAATGAGCACATCCGTCAGGGCTTCGTATTCCACCGTTCCAGAAGGTTTAATCCTTAAATCCCCTCCACCGCAAACTTCCTCAACATACCTCCTGAACTTTTTGTAGGACCTGTCGTACTTTCTGTCCCTGTAATCCACATAAAGCCTGTGAACAATGGTGGCAATAAACATGAGTGCGTTTAGAGCAAAGAGAGTAAGCACTATCAGGATGAGGACTTCCTTGAAGGTTGAAAACTCACCAGCGGTAAATTCCATACACCTCCCCCCCGTATCTTCTGTAAAGTCCTTCCCTGATCTCGTACTTTCCCTCTACCCCTAAGCTGAAGTTTTTAACAATGTCGTACTCCGCGCCGCCTCCGAAGGAGAGGGTTCTGTATCTAAAAAAGTCCTCACCCGCCTGAAGCCTCTCGGAGGAAGTCCCGGCGGATAGGCTTAAATACCACTTTAAGGGTCCCTTCTCCCTGTAAAGACGGTTGAGAAGGGTGAAGGTCCCTCTTTTTACAGAGATGTAGAGGTTTGCGCTGTAAAAGAGGTCCGCAGGAAGGTAAAAAACTGCGGAAGGTATCAAAAGATAAACCTCCGAGCGGGGAAACCTCATGAAGCTGAAGGAAAGACCCGCCTCAAGGGAGGAGAGGCTCCGGAAAATTCCTCCCCTCAACGAATAACGGGGAAGAAACCTCGCATCCGGACTGAGATCAAAACCGGCAAAACCCCAGTAGCCCTTAACTACCTTCCTGTAAAAGTCGCCGTAAAGCTGATTGTTCGTTTTGTTGAACCGCACCACGTTCCTGATTCCCGCTATCAAAGTTCCTCCAGCAACCCTCTTGACCGACACCTCCCCAAGAAGTTCACGGTCAATGTAGTCTCTTTCAACGTACCTGAATACCGAAAGTCCAGCCTTTAGCCTGAAATCAAGTTTTTTTTTACTTCTTCCTTTTTACGGGTCATCAGATAAAGTTTTTTAATCTCCGCGGAATCCGGATACCTCTTGAGTAGCTCGGAATAAACCTTTTCTGCCTCTCTGTACATCTTTTTCTTCACGTAGAGTCTTCCCCAAAGAATCCCCACATCGTAGCTCAACTCCTTTTCCCGCCTGTAAATTTCCTCAAGAATTTCTATTGCCTCATCAATCTTTCCCTCTTCCTCAAGCCTTCGGACCTTTTCAAGGTCCCTTGCAATCTCTACCTTCCTCATCTCATCAATCAGGTCAGGCTCAAAGTCTATTACCTGTTTATAAAATTCAAGGGACTCATCGTATCTCTTTTGCCAGTAAAGGACCCTTGCAAGCTGAATCTTAACCTCCCTGCTGTCGGGGTAGCGTTCAAGGAGTTCCCTGTAAATCTGTTCCGCCCTCTTGAAGTTTTTTCTCTTAATGTGCATCCTTGCAAGGCGCATACCCAGTTCGTAGTTGTAAAATTTCTTCCTCACCTTACGGTAGCTGGGGTGCACTATCCTCTTGGCAACAAAGTCGCACTTTCTTACAAAAGCATCTCCGGCATACCTCCTTGCTCTTTTGAGGACTCTCTTGGCACTTTCAACCTGCGTAAAGAAGCCAGATCTGAGAACATACATGCCTCCTATCTGTTCAATCCTCACGTCCGGCAGGTGCTTTACCTTGGAGTAAAATTCCTTCGCCCTTTCAATGTCGCCTGTGGTTGCCAGCTGAACGCAGAAAAGCGTTTTCCCGAAAGAAACGGTAAACAAAAAGATAAGAGCTAAGTAAACGTACATACCTTTCAAACCCTCCCTTTCCGAGTTGAAATAAATTATAGTCATGTTTTACGAAACTGTTGACGATATAACTGCGGACGCGGGGATAAGAGTTGAGGGTTCTACGAGGGAGGAGATCATCTGCAGGTCTGTTCTTGCAACCTTCAACGAAATAACGGACATTGATAGAGTAAAGCCCTCCTTAAAAAGAGAAGTATCACAGGAGGGAAAATTCCCCTTCCTCCTTGCGGATATCATCAACAGAGCCCTTCACCTTCACGAAACCGAAGGTTTCGTTGCCTCTTCCTGTTCCGTTGACGAAGTTTCCGAGGAAAAAGTGACCCTAAGTCTTCTGGGAGAAATTTACGACCCCGCCAGGCATACCTCAAAGCTTGTTATAAAGGCTGCAACCTATCACAGGCTCAGATTTGAACGGCGAGGAGAGAAGTGGATTGCACAGGTAATATTTGATATATAATTAAGGCAATGAACATCCTCAAAGTAATGGAAATCCTGCCTCAGAGGTATCCAATTCTGCTGATAGACAGAGTTCTCGAGCTTGAGGAGGGAAAGAGGATCTTAGCCCTTAAAAATGTGACTATCGGGGAACCCTACTTTCAGGGACATTTTCCTCCACTACCAATGATGCCGGGAGTTTACATGCTGGAAGCTATGGCTCAGGCGGGAGGCATTCTCGTTTATCAGACCCTGAAGTTTGACAGGTCAAAGGAGATGCTCGTTTACGCAGGAGTTGACGATGTCAGGTTCAAAAAACCTGTCTTTCCAGGAGATCAGATGGTAATAGAGGTTGAAGTCCTCTCACTCAGGAAAGGTTTAACCAAGCTGTCGGGCGTGATTACCGTTAAAGGGGAAACCGCATCCACCGGAATTATTTATGTTGCTCTGAGGAAGATTGAGGACTTCAGGAATCACTGATTACCTGTACCACATCTCCGGCGGTAGCGGTATGACTTTCTCACCCTTTCTGAACATCAAGAGGTATTCCCTGACGAACTTCTCCTTGTAAAAGGTGGGATTTTTACGAATCCTTTCCTCAACAGCCCTCAGATTCTTGTTCCTCTTTTCCTCCGCTTTCAACAAGGTCTCAAGCCTGACGGATGCCTGCTTGAGTTTGGTCACCCTGTAAACATTAAGGTCGGAGACAAAGAAGTTTGCCAGAGTATTCAAAAGTGCCAGGGCAAGAAAGCCGTAAGCAAGTTTCCTAATCAGCAAAAAATCGGCTAAATTCCTCTCTTCCTCTGAATTCCGCTCCATATCCAAGCTCTTCTTCTATCCTAAGAAGTTCGTTGTACTTTGCAATCCTGTCCGAACGGGATGCGGAACCCGTCTTAATCTGACCTGCATTAACGCCCACCGCAAGGTGTGAAATAAAGGGATCTTCCGTCTCACCAGACCTGTGGGAAATTACAGCAGTGTAACCCGCATCCTTTGCCATCTCAACAGCGTCAAGGGTCTCTGATAGGGTGCCGATCTGATTGAGCTTTATCAGAATGGAGTTTGCGACACCCATTTTTATACCTTTTTTGAGTATTGAGGGGTTGGTGGTAAAGAGGTCGTCGCCGACCAGCTGAACCTTCCTTCCGAGCTCTTTCGTAAGAAGCCTCCATCCCTCCCAGTCCTCTTCGGAGAGGGGGTCTTCAATGGAAACTATTGGATACTCCGCAATAAGCTTCTCGTAAAATTTTATCATCTCATCGGTCCCGTAGCGACCGCCTTCAAGGTGGTAGTAGCCACCACGGTAAAACTCCGAGGAGGCGCAGTCAAGGGCGAGGAAAACATCTTCACCAGGTCTATAGCCAGCTCCCTCCACGGCACTGGTCAGAATGTCAAGAGCTTCCTTCGTTGAACCGACAGCGGGAGCAAAACCGCCCTCGTCACCCACGTTTGTTGACAGACCCTTTTCCTTCAACACCTTCTTAAGGGTGTGAAATACCTCCACTCCCGCCCTTAAAGCCTCTCTGAAGCTTCCTCCGCAAACCGGCATAATCATGAACTCCTGCACATCAAGGGGGTTGTCAGCGTGGACACCTCCGTTTATAAGATTCATTAGGGGAACAGGAAGCCTCCTCGCCCTCTTACCGCCGAGGTATTCGTAAAGCGGTATTCCCATATAGTTGGAACATGCTCTTGCAACTGCCATACTAACCGCAAGGATTGCATTTGCACCCAATTTGCTTTTGTTGTCCGTTCCGTCAAGGTCTAACAGAGCAAGGTCCACCTCTCTCTGATTGAAGGGATCCATTCCTTTGATTCTCTTAGCGATGGGTCCGTTGATGTTGTCAACAGCCTTCAAAACACCCTTTCCCATAAACCTCTTAGGATCTCCATCCCTAAGCTCAAGAGCCTCATTCTCACCAGTTGAGGCACCGCTGGGAACCATTGCCCTTCCCACAGTTCCGTCTTCCAGAATAACTTCAGCCTCAACGGTTGGATTTCCCCTTGAGTCAAGAACCTCCCTTCCACGAATGTCGGCAATCACGGACATGGTGTATTATTTTAGCCTGAATGCTTGAATCTCTAACAGGGTTTGCAAGAGACCT
>JALSHX010000002.1 GCA_026982025.1 Aquificaceae bacterium
CATGGGACTATTTTAAACCCTCAGGGTTCGGAGGGTTCGTCTGGAACCGTATGATCAATTTTCTGATCGGGGCAGAGCCTTCTCGGTTCCCAGTCGGGATAGACATCAGGGTCAACGGGCTCAATGGGAACCACCGGCTCAACCTGAGGTTTCTCCTCCATGGCACAACCTCCTCTCTTAAATATACTCACCAGATCCCCAGATTAAAGAGGAGATCTACGCACTCCTCCTCAAGGGTCCTGTCAACTCCACCGCTTCCCACACTTTTGGGGCGGATTCCTTCAATCTCCCTGCACGGGTCCGGAAGGGGTCTATCATCCGCAGTGTAAGGCTGGGCGAGGTACATGAGCCTGTCCTCCTCCTTCTTTATTGAAAGGCCGTATGCCTTGAGAAATGCGTTCCTCCAGACCGCAATAAATAGCTTCATGTGGAATGAAAGCTTGGTGGGCCTGTAGGAGGGGTGAGGCTTGTACTTCTCGGGCTGGCGTATTCCTTCAAGCTCCATCTTTTTAATGATCCTCTCCACCTGCTGTGGAGGAGGATGGGGGACATCGGGCCAGCCGAACACATCCACTGCTTTCCTTCCGAGCTTGAAGACCCACGAGGTGAACCTTGTGAATTCCTCCGCGGGGGGAACGAGAAGGTACCTGAACTCCCTTTGACCGAACTCCACCTTTTCGGGAAGGTCTCCCACAGCCCTGATCAGAGCCTTAGGTCCCTCCTTTCTCAAAAGGTCCTCAATCTCGTAAAAACCTATGTACTCGCTCTTCCAGAGGGAAATGAGGATAGGCTCCCTTCCAAGACCGAAGGGCATCAGCCTTATACCGGAAAGGATCAACCTCTCCCTTCTGGTATTCCCCGCAAGCCAGAGGTACTTGTCAAGGTATATCTTAAATTCCCTCGGGCTGGACAGGAGCTTATCCCATCCGTCTTTGGTGATCCCCAAGGGATCAACCACATCCACAAAGTTATAGGGCAGACTCAAACCGCTCATATCTATACCTCTCCGCCACTCCCCTTATTTCAATGATTGCCTCCACTATCCTATCAAGCTCCTCAAGGGGGATCTGATTAGGTCCGTCAGAGAGGGCTCTGTCAGGGTCGGGATGGGTTTCCATAAACACCCCATCACAACCAACCGCCACAGCAGCCCTGATAAGAGGAAAAGCAAATTCACGCCTTCCCCCCGACCTGTCGCCGAGTCCCCCCGGAATCTGGACGCTGTGGGTTCCGTCAAAAATTACCTTTGCAAAGGAAGACATGATGGGAAGGCTCCTGAAGTCAACGACCAGATTGTTGTATCCGAATGAAGAACCCCTTTCGGTAAGAAAGACTTCCCTTGCTCCTGCCACCTTTAACTTCTCCACTATATTTTTAGCGTCCCATGGAGCCAAAAATTGACCTTTTTTTACATTTACGGGCTTGCCCGTTTTTGCCGCTGATACAAGAAGGTCAGTTTGCCTACACAGAAATGCAGGTATTTGAATAATGTCCACCACCTCCGCAACGGGATCCGCCTGCCAGCTTTCGTGAATATCGGTGGTGAGAGGAAGTCCCAGCTCATCCTTCACCCTCCTGAGAGCCTTCAGTCCGAAGTCAAGCCCGTGTCCCCGGAAGGAGTTAATTGACGACCTGTTAGCTTTATCAAAGGAGGATTTAAAGACAAAGGTAATTTCAGGATACCTCTCCTGAAGTGTCCTTAACCTTTCTCCAACCCTCAGCAGGAGGTCCTCGCTTTCAATTACGCAGGGTCCTGCTATGACCAGAAATCCGTCCATTTTAACCTCCTATATAATAGTAGTTCGGGGCGCGCAGGGAGGGTAGTTATGATCCACGAACACCAAATTGAAAAATTGAGGGGGAAGTTCTTTTCCAAAGAGGAGCTTGAGAAGGAGCTCGCCCTCAGCAACCTCGTCAAGAACATCCGGGAAAAAGTAAGGGGAGATGTACTTGAGCACTTTGAGAAAACTGATCAGGACTACACTTATATTGAGCAGATCAGCGACAACTGGGGAATACTCCTCAGAGTTTCACGGGACAAGGAAAGGGAAAAGCTTTACTACTTCTACTATTTCAAGCACAGGACTCCCTACCGGGAGTATTATTTTTATAAGGAGGAAGAGGAGCTATGAGAATACTTGCTCTCGCTCTGTTAGGGGGGTTAGCCGTTTCCTGTGCTCCCGTAGCCAGTGAAAAGACCGCGGAAAGGCTTTCGGAAATTGAAATCAAGGTGACCCGTGTGGAGCAAAAAGCCGCAGACCTTGAGGGCGACATTGAAAAGACCAACGAAAGGATTGACAAGCTAACAGAGCTAATCTCCGAGCTGAGGCTTGAAATTGAAAGGATAAAGCTAAAGCTGGGAATAACCGACAGGGTCACCTCCGTCAGGAAACCCTCAACCATTCCCGAAAGTGAAGCGGAAAAGATCCCCGCTCCTCCCTCAGAGGAACAGCAAGGACCTCAGGAAGAAGAGGTAGTTGATTCGGAAACCGCGTACAAAAAAGCCATTGAACTCTACAGCATAAAAAAGCTTTACGAGGCGAGAAACGCCTTCCTTGACTTCATTAAAAAGTACCCCAGCGACAAATACACGGACAACGCCTTCTTCTGGATAGGAAAGGTCTATCAGGAGCTGGGAGATACCGCCAAGGCTGAGTCCGTATTCAGGAGCCTCATTGAAAAGTGCGAGGGAGGAGAGCTTCCAGACTGCAACAAGCTCCCCGACGCCTACCTTATGATGATGAGAATTAACATTGATAGGGGAAACACAGAGGAAGCAAACAAGTATTACTCTCTTCTTATAGAAAAGTTTCCTACTTCCGACGCCGCGGTCAGGGCAAGGGAGCAAAAAAACCTGATGGGGGAATAAATAAATGGAGGAGCTCAAGGTTCCTGTTCACTTAGCCATTATCATGGACGGCAACGGAAGATGGGCAAAAAGACAGGGAATGCCCCGAGTAATGGGTCATTACAGGGGCGTTGAGGTAGCAGAGGAAATAACCGAAGCATGCATTGAGCTGGGAATTGAATACCTCACGCTCTTTGCTTTCTCAACAGAAAACTGGACCAGACCGAGGGAAGAAGTGGAAACCCTTTTTGAGCTAATGAAGACATACTTCAAAGAAAAGAGGGAAAGGCTAATTGAGCTCGGGGTAAGGGTAAAGTTCATCGGAAGAAAGGGCAGGCTACCATCGGACCTGAGAAAAATCATGTCCGACCTTGAAAGGGAAACGGAAAGGTGCGGTGAGATACAGGTTAACCTTGCCATTGATTACGGAGGAAGGGACGACATAGTCAGAGCGGTCAAAAAGGCCATAAGTCTTGGAATTGAGGATGTAAGCGAAGAGTCCTTTGCCTCACTCCTGGACCTCGGAGGCATTCCCGACCCGGATCTCATGATCAGGACAGCGGGAGAAAGGAGAATATCCAACTTCGTCCTCTGGAATCTTGCCTACACGGAGCTTTACTTCACCGACCTGTGCTGGCCCGAGTTCACAAGGGAAGAGCTCCTAAGGGCGGTAGAGGACTTTTCAAAGAGAAAGAGAAAGTTCGGAAGAGTTCTTGATGAATAGGGAACTTTACGGCGCCCTAATCGGCGCCGTAACCATTGCCTCAGCTTCACTTCCCCCTCACTTCTTAATTATTGCGGTTGCAATCCTTTCTTACCTGATTTCCAGAGAGCTGGCTTCCACCCTCGGAGAGGATGAGGTTTCACCTCTTGGTTTTCTAAGTCCCGCTTTCTTCTGGGTAAGCCCGGTCGCAGGGATGCTGTATGCCTCCTTCGTTTCTCTCCTATTCGGAACCAAAAAGTGGGAACTTGATAGCTTTGTGAAAACATTCTTTTTGATGATTTATGTAGGTTTTTTCCCATCATATCTGGTCCTGGTGCGGGAGGAAGGATTTTTACCCCTCTTGACCCTCATTCTGACCATCTGGACCCACGATATCAGCGCCTACTACCTGGGGAAAAAATTCGGTAAAAAGGTACTCTTTGAAAAGCTTTCTCCGAAAAAGACCATAGAGGGCTATGTTGCAGGATTCACCGCGGGAGCGGTGGTTTTTCTTATTTTAAGCGGACAGGAGTTATTAAAGGGAACTTTGATGGCTGTAATTGTTCTCACCGCTGGAGCCCTGGGCGATTACTTTAAAAGCTTCATTAAAAGACAGAAAGGGATAAAGGACTTTTCTTCAGCACTGGGAGAGCACGGCGGTTTCGTTGACAGGTTTGATGCCCTTATCTTTTCAGCTCCCGTTTACTACTGGCTTTTATACGGGTTATAAATTTTATAGCTATGAGCTTCTTTATCCGCGAGGACCCGCTGACGGATGACAGGTGTATTATTGCCTCCGTTAGGAAAAAGAGACCTCAGATCTTCAGGGAAGTGGTTGAAGAGGAGCCTTTTCAGTGCCCTTTCTGTCCCGGAAACGAGGCACTGACTCCCAGCGAACTCTTCGCCATTCGGGACGGTAAAAGCTGGATAGTCCGGGTCATTCCCAACAAATTCTCTGCAATTCCCAACATGCACGATGTGGTGGTTGACTCACCATTTCACACCGATGACCTTGATGCAATAGAACACTTTGATAAAGTTCTTGAAACTTACAAGGAGAGGATGATTCACTACTACAATTCCGACAGCGTTAGGTATGTTTCGGTGTTCAGAAACAGGGGAAAGACTGCGGGGGCATCCATACCTCACCCCCACTCTCAGGTCCTTGCCCTTCCCTTTTACCCAAAGAGGTACATCAGGGAAAAGGAAAAGTACGAAAGGGAGAACAAAAATATAATGGAGGAGTTAATTAAAAAGGAGCTTGACCTTCAGGAGAGGGTCCTCTCGGTCAGCAGGCACTTCTGCGTGCTGATGGCGTATGCACCCTCAACTCCCTACGAAGTGTGGATCGTGCCTAAGGAGAAGATAAGCTCCTTTATATACGAAGAAAACTTCTCGGAGCTTGCAGGACTTTTGAAGGAAACGGTCTCACTACTTAAAGCCTATCTCGGCGAAAGCCTTCCCTACAACCTGACCCTTCAATCGGCACCACCGTGGGACAGGGACTATCACTACTACATCAGAATAATGCCGAGAATATCCGTTTTCGGAGGATTTGAGCTTGAAACGGAGAATATTATCGTCAGCGTGGCACCCGAAGAGGCAGCGGCAGAGCTGAGAACGGTGAAGTATACTATGAGGACGGAGACTTAAAATGAGCGTAAAGACCTTCACCTTTGAGGAAGACCATCCCTTCGCCCTCGTAGTACCTCTCATTGAAGAGGGAAAGCTGGACCCCTGGAAAGTTGACATAGTGGAGCTTGCAAACATGTACATTGAGGAGCTCCGAAGGAGGGAGGTGCTGGACCTCAGAATACCCGCAAGGGCTGTGGTAGCGGCTTCATTTTTGCTAAGGAAAAAGGTTGAGGTAATCTTCCCAAAACCGGAAAGAAAGCCACGCCAGAGGCGTGATTACACCCTTGAGGAAATAGTTGATATGTTTGAGGAGGAGCATCAGGAGGTTCAGCAGAGCCTTGAAGACAACCTTGAAAAAGCCAGAAGGATGTTCAGGAAAAAACCGGGTCCGAAAGGACCGAGGAAGAGAAAAAAGGGAAAGATAATTCCCCTTCATGTATCAAAGTTTGAGGATGTCCTTGAAGATATGTGGAACTTCTTTAAAAATCTTGACATAGGTAAGAGAATTGCTTTTTTTACCTTTCTTGACAGGGTTAACTTCGTTCCCCAGTTTATGGCACTCATGTACCTTTACTACGAGGGAAAGGTTGAGCTTCATCAGGAAGAGCCTTTCGGAGAAATAACCGTTGAAATTCTGGAGGCACAGTGATGGGGCACAAGTTTGATCCAAGGAATGTTGATAGACTCCTTGACCCTTCAAGGCTGGAAATATTTGACCCCCGAAAGGTCTTAAAGGAGTTCGGGCTGAGGGAAGGAATGGCGGTCCTTGACATAGGAACCGGTCCGGGATTCTTCCTTCCATACCTCTCGGAGATGGTCGGAGAAAAGGGAAAGGTTTACGGAATTGACATACAGGAGGAAATGGTGAAGATGGCAAAGGACCTGGTAAGCAGGGAAGGGCTTTCCAACGTTCAGGTCCTTCGCTCGGAAGAAAACACCGTCCCTCTGCCCGATCAGGTGGCGGACTTTATATTCATGGCTTTCACCTTTCACGAGCTTGAAGACCCGAGGAGCTTTTGCGAAGAACTCAAAAGACTTGCCAAGCCCTTCGCCTACCTTGCGGTAATTGACTGGAAAAAGGAAGAGAGGGACAAGGGACCTCCTCCGGAGGAGGTCCTCTCAGAGTGGGAAGTTGGTCTCATTCTTGACGATTCGGGTATAAGAGTAGGAAGGGTGGTAGAGATAGGTCAGTACTGCTTCGGTGTTTACGCCGTGTTCGCTCAGGAACAGGAAAACCCATTGGCGGAAGTTCCCTTCAGAATTCCTCCGGGATTTACCTGAGACCGAGAATTTCCATCAGGGTCAGACAGTTTTCAACGGAATTTGCGTTGTAGTCGTTGTTGAAATAAACAAAGACCGGTTTCGCCGGTGCTTCTTTTATTCTTTCCCCCCATTCCTCAAGCTCCCTCTCCGAGTACCTGTACCTGTACTTTCCCTCAAGACCGTGAAACCTCAGGTAAAGAACACCGCTTGTGATAACCACATCATCGGGCAAACCCTTCATGCTCACACTGCAGAAAGTTATATCCCTTTCCCTTAGTGCGTCATAAACATCGGGATTCCACCAGCTTTTGTGCCTGAACTCAACCACGCTCATGGTACCTCCGGGCACCTCCCTTATTACCCTTTGAAGGTTCTCATCGCTCAGCTTAAAAGAGGGAGGAAGCTGATAGAGAACCGGACCCAATTTCTCACCCAGAGCCTCCGAAACCACGCCCATAAAATCCCCTATCAGCTCCCGGCAGTCCCTCAGCTTCTTCTGGTGGGTTACCAGCCTGTTCATTTTTACGGCAAAAACGAAACCATCAGGAGTCTCTCTGAAG
>JALSHX010000003.1 GCA_026982025.1 Aquificaceae bacterium
TGGTCCCCACACCGCCGATGAGGAGTGCAACGAAAACTTTGACGGACAGGACCGGATCAAACATTGAAGCAGGATCAATGTAGGTAATCCAGTAGGCGTAGATGCCGCCGGCGGTTGCAGTGAGCCATCCCATTATCGCAAAGGATACGCTCTTGAACATGACGGTGTTTACGCCGAGCGTTTCTGCAGAGACCTCGTCTTCCCGTATTGCCTTCAGTGCCCAGCCGAATGTTGATCTATCAATATACACATTGACTAAGTAAGCAAGGAGTGTGAGAAGCCAGAAGGCAAAGAAAAAAACCACAGGTCCTTCCTCCCCCCTGTAGATCGGAAGGTTAATCCCGTGAGAACCGCCCGTGAATTCAAGGTTGTTGGTTATCTCCATAAGAGCAAGTTGGAGTGCAAGGGTGGTTATTGCAAAGTAGTGGCTTTTGAGCCTCATAAGAAAGGGGGCGAGAAAAAGGGCAAATAGTAGAGAAATTAATCCACCTGCGAGAAGGGAGGCTGTGAAGGGAACTCCCTGTTTCATTAATATTGCTGTTGAGTAGCCCCCCATCCCAAAGAAGGCAATTCCGCCAAAGGCAGGGTATCCGGTGTATCCAAGAAGCACATTCTGGGCAAGGACGAGGGAGGAAAACATTAGAACGGAGGTTAAAACCCTTATCCAGTAGGGATTTACAAAAAAGGGCACGGCTATAAGGAGAATCAGAGTAAGAAGGATTAAAAACTCATGCCTCTGCATAGTACTTTCCGCCGAGCAATCCTCTGGGTTTAAAGATCAAAAAGGCAAGCATTACCAGAAGCGTCGTAAAGAACTTCCACTCCTCTCCGATGTAAAAGGAAGTGAAGATCTCAAGAATTCCGAGAAACAGACCTCCCGCCAGGGCGCTTTCAACTCTTCCCAGACCTCCTACGATGCTGACGAGAAAGGCTTTGACCGTCAGGAATCCTCCGTCAAAGGGGGTGAAGCCCTGAAGCACGGCGTATAGGTTTCCCGAAGAAAAGGCTATTCCCGTTCCCAGCGCCATCGTGATCAGAAAAACCTTTGAGGGATCAACTCCCACCAGCGACGAGCCTTCCCTGTCAAGGGCAACCGCCCTTATAGCTCTTCCCGTCCAAGTTCTTGTCATCAAAATGTACAGTGCAAAAGTAAGTAAGAGGGAGAGGATGAAAACGATAAGTTTAACCTGAGAAACAATAAAAGGACCAAAAAAGAAGCTCTTTTCTGCGTAAGAGACATCAACGGAGCGTATGTCAGCTTTAAAGATAAGGTTCAGAGAGTGGGATAGGAAAATGTCAAGACCGAAGGTCAGTATAAGCACCATAAAGGGTTCGTAGCTGAGAACCCTGTTGATCAGAAACCTTTGCAGAGCTGAGCCGAATAGAAAACCTGCTGAAAAGGTTAAGGGAATTGAGAGGAGGGGGTCTATGGAAAGGGCGGTAAATAGTATGTAAGTCATGTAGGCGCCGATAACCACAAAGGTCCCGTAAGCGAGGTTGAGTATGTTAATAACTCCCCAGCTGAGAGAGAATCCCAGAGACATAAAAGCGTAGAATGTTCCTAAAAGCAGACCTTCTATTAAAAGCTGGACTATTATTTCCATTCGGGTTTAGGATAAACAGGCTTTCTTGATTCAAAGGGAAAAACTGTGACGGGCTTTCCGCCCTGTATTTGCACCACAGCCATCTTTTTGGTTACTATCTTGCCTGTAGAATCAAATCCTATCACCCCGTAAAAGGTTTCGGCTTTCATACTAAGGAGTGCTTCCCTTACCTTTTTAACCTCAAGGCTTTCCGCCTTTTCAAGGGCAAGCTGAAGAGCCATCGCTGCCGCGGTTCCTCCCGCTGAGTGGTATTCCGGGTCGTGTCCGAACATTTTCCTGAACTCTTTTACATAACCTTCGGTTGAACCGAAGATAGGGTCTTTAAAGTTAAGCTCCTTTGACCACTGGACGGGTCCGAAAATGTACTCCGCATCCTTTCCAAGAGCTTTAACGAAGGCAGGAACTGGAGGACCTACCGTAAGTCCCACGAATTTTGGGTTGATTTTGAACTGCTTAAGCTGTTTTACCACGAGGACGGAGTCCTTGAAGTGGCCTGCTCCTATAACGATATCCGGTTTCTTCATCCGGATTTTGAGCATCAGGGAGGATAAATCCTGGGCACCTTTTGGATAGCTTTCAAATAGAACCACCTTTAAGCCCTTCTCTTTTGCCCTTTTTAGTGCTCCCCTTGCCGCGTCTTCGGAGAAGATGTCCTTCTCGTAGATTATAGCAACGGATTTGGGGGCAGGTTTGAGACTGACGGCGAGGTCTATAAGGTTCTTTCCGTAATCGGGGGCTATGTTGAAGACTCCGAATATATGTCTGTATCCCTGTTTATAAATCTTTGATGAAGCTCCTCCGCCCTGAACCATAAGGGCGTCGTACTTCTCCACCACGCCCGCTCCCGCAAAAACCTGTGCACTTCCGTAGGGTCCGAGGATGAAGCGCACCTTGTCTTGAGTTATGAGTTTTTCTATCAGTTTGGCTGTGGTTTTGGGGTCGCTCTGGTCGTCGTAGTAAATGATCTCCACCCTGTACCTCTTATTACCAACCTTTATTCCCCCAAGAGAGTTAACCCTTTCCTTCCATAGCTCATAACCCTTCTTGAGGAGCTGTCCTTCCTTGGCGTACTTTCCCGAGAAGGAAACCGCAGCTCCGAGCTTTAAAACATCCGAAGCCCACACGGTTACCGCAAAAAGAAAAATGCCCAACAGAATTCCGTTCATAACCGTTCCTCCCGCTCTATCCGACCCGTGGTCCACCTTTGCCGGGAACTAAAATATACATCACTTCTCTATTATGCTTTCCTTGACCTTCATCCCGAAGTGCCTTCCCGGTTCCTCAATGTAGCCCAGAACCTCATCTCCCTCCTTTATCTCCGCCACGGACAGGGGAGTGCCGTCGGGTCTTGTGAGCCTTATGGTCTCCGCATTCTGGAGAACCGCACTGAGCTTTTTGTTCTCATACCTTGCCTCAATGAGAATCATGGGCCTTCTCTCCACCTTTGACCTTCCCACATAGAGGACCCTGCCCTTTCCCTCATGATTGTATGCCATTACTCTATCTCCTGCGGATAATTCACAGAGATACTTGGTTTTTCCCTCGGGAACTCTCACATACATGTGAACTGCACCCGCGTTGACCCTGAATGGTCTTGATGCTACATAAGGGTTTTCCTCCGTTTCAGCATGAACCAGAAACATACCACCCGAGGAATTTCCAACAAGCATTCCCTCTCCCCTCGCCATAAGTGAGGTTGTGTCAACGCACACCCTGTCTCCGAGCCCCATGGGAAGTATCCTCGTTATTTTTGCTGTAATCAGCTCAAGCTTTTCCTGAGCTTCTTCAATGAGCTTTGAAACTTTCTTTATGTCGTTAATGCCCGCACCTTTCAAAACAACACCCTTAACTCCCTTCTCAAGGGTCTGGAGAGCTACCTCCGCCTCTTGGGGATTCCTCACCACCGCATAAAGCTCCTCCCTTTGGGCTATCAGGTTTTCAAGAGGAATTACCGTCCAGTCGGTCGTTTCCACGATAACCTTAACTCCCGAAGGGAGTTTTGCTGCTCTTTCCTCATCCTCTTTACCCTCAATCTTTACATACTGAACATCCTTTCCGAGCTTCAGGTCTCCGTCGGGGGAGATGACCGTTGTTCTTGCAAGCTTCTGAGCTTCCTCAGCCTTTGACTGGTCCGGAATGATTACAGCGCTCGCACCCGACTCTATAGCCGTGGTGACGATTTTTTTATCGTAGGGTTCAACCCACACCCACAGTTCCTTCATGGTTATCAGTATAACTTATAATCATCATGGGAGGATTCTGCTGTGGGGAAATTAAAGGTTTTTATTTTGCTTATTGCGGGAATTGCCGTAGCATCATGGGTCGGTCTTGAGGTTTATGCGGACAACCGGGCAGAGAAAAAGCTAAACGCCCTGCTAACGGACCTTGACCTTGAGAACAGGGTAAAGTACGCTGATATTGACTATTCCCTAATTTCGGGGGAGCTACTGGTTGAAAAGATCACCGTTTCGTCTCCCCGGGGCGATGCAACAATTGAGAGGTTAAGGGTTCACAGGTACACGGATTCGGAAGCAACCATTTATGTTGAGGGGATCAGGTTCTCTGACGATGAGTTCATAAATGACATGAAGGAGTTGGGCTACGATGATCCCCGTATAAACCTTAGTTTTGATGCAAGCATAGACGATGAGAATCGGATGCTTGATGTTAGGAACTTTTCTTTTGAGATGCCCGGCGGTTTCAGGTTGAGTTTCAGGTTCCTTTTAACCAACATTGACTCTGACCTGCTCAGAAAGCTCTCGGAGTTTGACGGAACAAACAGGGAACAGCTCAACAGGGAACAGCTCAATGAGCTTTCGGACAGGGTGGCAAAGGTGAAGGTCAGCTACTTTGAAACGGTTCTGTCGGATCTGGGGATAAGGGATAAAATCATTAAAGCTGAGGCAAAGAAGCAGGGAAAAGGGGAGGAAGAGATTAGAAGGAAAATCGTCGGTGATATGGAAAAGAGCCTCAAAAAGGCCAAGTCAGAATTTGAGAAGAAGCTGGTTCAAAGTGTAAAGTCATTCATTGAAAAGGGCGGTTTGGTAAGAATAACTCTAAAGCCCGAGACCCCCGTTGAGTTTCAGGAGCTTATCTTTACCCTCATGCTGTCAGCTCAAACAAAAGACCTTAAGCCCTTTGTTGAGAGATTCAAGGCGGAAGTATCCCACGAGCTTTAAAAAAATGGCCGAGAGAAGCAGGGATTGGCTCAATCAGGCGTTGAGAGATTTTGAGAAAAAACTTGATTATCAAAACGGGTACTACGAGCGGTGCTGTTTTACTGTTTATCAGGCATGTGAAAAAGCTCTTAAATCTCTCTACTATATGTATGATTTGGATGTCAGGGGGAATTCAATACGAGGAAATTCTTCACCATGCAGGAATGCTTGACAGATACTATATTGAAGAGGTATATTGACTTTTTCATTTTGATGTAAATTACGCCGTTTACACCGCCGATGAGCCGAAAGAAAACATGGACAGTGCATTTATAAAAAAGCCCCGCACGGAGCGGGGCTTGATCAATTATTGCTGACTCCCTCAGAAGTTGAACCACATGGCGAGGGTAACGTCGGTGTAGGGTTTAGTTGCTTTTGCGCCGGTGGGGGTATTTTTAGGGACATTTACGCTGTCAACAACGAGGGCAATTCTATTACCAACACCTTTCACATAGAGTTGACCTACAACGCTGAATGTTGAATAGGCATCATCCTGAGCCTTTGTATCTGGATCTGCCTGAACATACTTTACACCTATTGCAGGTTTACCGAGAATGGTTTTGGTATTAAAAAGGATTTGGCCCTGTGCCAGAATCCCTTGGGATGTTTTTGTCGTATTAGCAGATGCATCCTTGATTGACAATTGTGTCCATCCCACTGATATGTTTGGTGTCACACTTCCGAAGTTTTGCTCCCACATCAGGTCAACTGCAGGTGCAGACATTTGGTCACCTTTATTATCTCCAAAGTTACCCTGTGAAGCATAAGACAATCCGAGGGTCAGGACATTTCTCTTCCCGAGATAAGTTTCCTTAAGGACATAGCCTTTGTCACCCTTGTAGCCGAGCATTGTGGGGGTTAGCTGGACTCTTACCGCAAATCCCGTTTGCCTGTCACTGTCGGCACCAGCATCTTGGCTGTCAACAGCGGAGAGATAGTATCTCAGCATACCCCCTGCTATGTCTCCCCATACACCTATCTGATTTGACCTTGAACCGGACCTTTTGTTCCTATCGTTTTTAAATGGGTTCTTGAATAAGTCTGAAGGAGCCTTTTCAATTCCATATGTCGGACCAGTCGGCACTATAAATGACCATCCCGACTGTATTCCCGCGTGCCTCTCCCAGGGAACCTTGATGGAACCTGCGAATATCCTGAACTCCTTGGCAAAGTCAAGGATGATGAATGAATCAATGAACTCGGGGGTGTTAACCTTACCAGGAGTCATAGCGGGTGCTTTCCCAACTTTTCCGAATTCCATCTGCCATCCCCATTTGAAGATTTTGGAGATGGATCCCTTTGCATAAATCCTGGTAAATGGGACATCAATCTTTAAGTCCGAGACATCGTTGTTGGTGTGGATGCCATCCAGAGTTGCGTGGACCTTTGCCCGGAAGCCCATCTTGAACTTGGTCTTTCCGAGGTCAATCTTGACCGCGTGCGCCTCGCCCGCGAAAACTGCTGCACCCAGTATGGCTGCCGCTGCTAAGTAGCTCTTCTTCATGTCCAAACCCTCCTCACAAAGTTTTAATCACCTGAAATTATAGATACATAAAAATTAATTTGTCAAGTCTTTTTGCTTCAATGCTTTGAATTTGTATTTTTTCCAAATTATTGTTTCCCAATCCTCAGATCTTTGTAAATATGCAAAGCCTGTGTCCGATTATTTTTCATTTATATGTGGTATAATTAATCCATGAAGGTTCACATTAAGGGAAGGGTATGGAAGTTCGGGGATAACGTTGATACTGATCAAATAATCCCTGCAAGATACCTGAACACCTCCGACCCCCACGAGCTCGCTGCCCATGTTATGGAGGATTCGGAGCATCCCGACTTTGCAAAAGAGCACAGGGAGGGTGACATTATTGTTGCGGGAAGGAACTTCGGATCAGGGTCTTCAAGGGAACATGCCCCTCTCTCAATTAAGTTTGCCGGTGTTCCTGTAATAATTGCCAAGTCCTTTGCACGAATATTTTTCAGAAACGCAATAAACATAGGTCTTCCTATAGTTGAGGCTCCTTCGGCCGTTGATGAGATTAATCACGGCGATGAGGTGGAGGTGGACCTTGAAAAGGGGCTGGTAAGGAATCTGACAACCGGGAAGGAGTACGAGGCAACGCGCTTTCCCGAGGAGCTCCAGCAAATTCTGAGAGCGGGCGGACTGATGGAGTATGCA
>JALSHX010000004.1 GCA_026982025.1 Aquificaceae bacterium
GTCTATGGTGTACTCCTGCTTTAAAATCACCCTGTTTATCGTTACCACACCATCGGGTGGAAATTCCTTAATCAGAGCCATCTCTGCTCACCTCCTTTTAATTTTACCATAATTTAAGAATATAAGCATATACTAATTAGGTTATGATATTCGTCAATTCCTTTGACGGTATTTGAGAGCGTTGCAGGGGATATAATTTATTAGCTATGAAGATACTGGAAGGTCGCCTGAGCGCGGAGGGATACTCCTTCGGAATTGTTGCGTCAAGATTCAACAGCCTCGTGGTTGACAGGCTCGTGGAAGGTGCCATTGATTGTCTTCTTCGTCACGGAGCAAGGGATGAAAGTATTACCCTTCTGAGGGTTCCTGGTTCCTGGGAGATTCCCGTTGCGGTGAGGAGGCTTCTGGAAAGGGATGACATTGATGCGGTTATAGCCCTCGGCGCCCTTATCAGGGGGGAAACGCCTCACTTTGACTACATAGCTTCGGAGGTGTCAAAGGGTCTTTCGGTTATTTCCCTTGAGAAGGGGAAACCCGTATCCTTTGGGATTATTACGGCTGAGACCCTTGATCAGGCTCTTGAAAGAGCAGGTTCAAAGATGGGAAACAAGGGGTGGGATGCAGCCCTCTCTGCCATAGAGATGGTCAACCTCCTCTCATCCCTCGGATGAGCCATGCGGTTCAGAAGGCGTGCAAGAGACCTTGCCCTTATAACCCTCTACAGGTGGGACATCAGGTCCGAGCGGGTTGAGAAACTCTTTGAGGAAGTTATTGAGGAGAAGAAGGTTAAGAAGAAGGAGGTAATTGAGTACGCCAGGCGTCTAATTGAAACGTTGATGGCGAATATCTCCGAGATTGACTCACTGATCTCAAGGCACCTTGAAGACTGGCGCTTTGACAGGCTGGGCTACATTGAGAGGAACGCTCTAAGGCTGGGAACGGCAGAGCTCCTTTACCTGAATCCTCCAGACCCGGGAAGGGTCTTCAGCGACTACATTGACCTCGTTAAGAAGTATGCGGACCTCAGGGCAGGCAAGTTCTTCAACGGTGTTCTGGCAAAAATTTACAGGGAAAGTAAGACTACTTCCTCAGTCCAAAAATGAGGTTAAGTATCAAGGTAAGAAGCAGGCTGAGGATAATTGAAGAAACAATAGGAAAGTAAAAGCTAAATCCGTCCCTTTTTATCACGATGTCTCCAGGAAGTCTTCCGACGGGAAAGGACAGGCGTTCGGAAAAGGTCAGGAGAAGACCGAGAAGTATAATGATGAAACCGATCAGAAGGAGAGCCTTACCCGCCTCCGCCATTTTCCGATTTAATTATATCCTCAACGAGCCTGTTGAAAACCTGCCCCCTGTGTATGTAGCTCTCAAACATGTCAAAGGAGGAACATCCCGGTGAAAGGAGGATGAAGTTTCCGCCCGAAGCAATATTCCATGCTTTTTTCACCGCTGAAGGAAGGTCCTCCGCCAAACTTATCTCACACGAACCGTCCCAGGCTTCCTTAATTAGGTGTTTGGTTTCTCCTATTAGAATGGCGTGTTTAACCTTTTTCGCAACGAGCTCTTTAAGATGACTGAAGTCCGTTCCTTTGTTCTTCCCTCCCGCAATTAGAATGACCGAAGAATCTGGGAAGCTTTCAAGTGCTGATTTCAGCGAATTCGGAGTGGTTGACTTTGAGTCATTGTAGATCTCTACCCCTCTAATTTTTGCAACCTGCTCCATCCTGAAGGGAAGACCTCTGAATTTAGAAAGGGACTCCTTGATGGATTCCATCTCAACTCCCATGGCTGAAGCAATCAGGGCTGATACCTTTGCGTTTTCAAGGTTGTGTTTCCCTTTGACCTTCAGGATTGAGGGATCAAAGGGAAGGTCTGTAAGGGGTGCAAGTACCTTACGCGCGCTTGTAGGAGTATTAACAACCTCCTTTTGCAAAGAGCCTGCTATAAACAGGTCATCCTCTTTCTGATTCTGGAATATTCTGTGCTTACTGCTCAGGTAATCCTCAAGGGTAGGGTGCCAGTCAAGGTGGTCCGGGTGAAAGTTCAGGAATGCGCCGATCAACGGTCTGAATTTTTTGAGGGTTTTCCCCTGAAAAGACGAAACCTCAATTACCGCGACCGAATTGGGGTTTTCAAGAGCCACTTTAGAAAAAGGAGTGCCTATGTTACCGCAAGTCACTGCGTTAATTCCCGATTCCTTCAAAATCAGGTGGGTCATGGAAACAGTCGTTGACTTGCCATCCGTTCCGGTTACTGCGATCACTTTTCCCTTGAAGAAGCGAAAAGCAAGTTCAAGCTCTCCTATCACCTCAATACCCTTTCTGAGGGCTTCAATCCATAAGGGATGGCGAGGCTTAATTCCGGGTGATAGAACAACAGTGTCAACGAGGTTTATGTAGTCTTCCCACCTGTCACCCCTCGCATCGTCACCTGCTAAGGTTTCATAACCCTCTTTTTTTAAGAGTTCCAGAGCCCACCGCCCGCTGACTCCGAGACCCCAGACGAGAACCCTTTTCACTCCAAATATTATGTTATCCATCTAAAGGCGACGGGCGGATTCGAACCGCCGTAAAAGGGATTTGCAGTCCCTCGCCTAACCGCTCGGCCACGTCGCCTATCACTTTTAATTTAACCATAGAGGTTTGGGGTTGTGCGAATGAATAAAAGCGGGCGACGGGACTTGAACCCGCGACCTGCTGCATGGCAAGCAGCCGCTCTACCACTGAGCTACACCCGCTTTACTTAATTATTATACATCCTGCGTTTGAAAGTAGTCGGGGTGTCCCGGAGCGTGTTTTGCGAACCACCTCTCAAGGTCCTCCCTGTCAGGTTCTCCCTCTTTCATAAACACCTGCTCAAACTCCTGAAGGCTCATCCCCTCAAGTATTGCCAGAATGTAGTACCTGACACCGGGCTCATCGGAAGGGTTCATCCTGTACACCTTTGAAAGGATTTCAAGGGACCTGTCAATCTCACCCAGTTCCCAGTAAAAAACACCTGTGGAGATGAGGGTGTTAATTATGTGCCTGTTGGGTTCGTGAGACCAGGGTAGCCGATCGGGAAGTTTTCCCTCGGGTGCTATCAGATTCATTGCTCTTTCAAAAGCTCTTGTCAAAATTTCGTCCGCGGATTTGAGGTCTCCCTCAATTTCGTATATCTCGTGAAGAATTAGGTAGGGCTCTAAGTAATCGGGATCCTTATCTATCAGGGTCCTGCACCTATCCTTAAGGATCTCAATAGCTCCTTTACTGAGGAGTTCCTTAAGAGTTTTTCCCTCCTCTGCAACTTCCCGTTCTTTGTCCCTGAACTCTTCCATCCCTGGATTATTTAATCATCTATGATCTTTAGTCCGCGCGCAAGCTCCAAGGCTCTTGAAAACTCACTCTGAGACACCCTCCGGGCAAGCTCAGGGTAGTTCCAGGCCTTGTAGCAGGGTCTGTACTGGTCCATCAAGTTGATAGCCATGGATGGGTCAATATCCTTTAGAAATTCAATAACTCTATCGGTCGTTGAAATGTTGTTTGGGAGAAGCAGGTGCCTTATGAGAACTCCCCTTACCGCTATTCCCCTCTCGTCAACTTTCAAAGGACCCACCTGACGGTACATTTCCCTGATTGCACTAACCGCATACAACGGGTAGTCCTTTACCTTTGAGTACTTCCTCCCGTATTCCTTGCTGAGGTACTTGATGTCCGCAAGGTAAATGTCAACAACTCCGTCAAGGAGTCTGAGGGATTCAAGGGAGTCAAAGGATGAGGTGTTGTAAACGAGGGGAATGTTCAGTCCCATCTCAACCGCTATGAGGAGGGCTTCAAGAATCTGCGGGACTACATGGGAGGGAGATACGAGGTTTATGTTGTGACAGCCCAATTCCTGAAGTTCAACCATCATTTCTGCAAGTTCCCTCGGCTTTACCTCTTTTCCTTCACCGAGATGACTTATTTCGTAATTCTGGCAGTAAACACACCTCATATTGCAGTAAGAGAAGAATATGGTACCGCTCCCCCTGTAACCCCTTATCGGGAACTCCTCACCCAAATGGGGAAAGTAGCTTGAAACAATGGCGTACCTTTTGGTCTTGCAATATCCATCCTCACCTGCAAGCCTGTTTATTTTGCACTTATGGGGACAGACCCTGCACTCCTCAAGCATTTTGATGGCTTCTTCAACCCTCTTGCTCAGCTCACCGCTCCGGTAGAGGGTAAGATAGGAGGGATGTGTCATTTAAATAAATTTAGATTTCATCAATGAGTTTCTCTATTCTTTTGGTCAGCTCGTCCCTCACCCATCTGAAGGCGTCAACTCCTCTGCCCGCCGGGTCGGGAATTGCCCAATGCTGTTTCCTGGTCCCGGGCACAGCGGGACAGTAATCTTTTGCACCGTCGCACAGCGTTATCACGAGGTCCGCTTCCTTAATGGGTATGTCATCAATTGACTTGGACCGCTGGGATGAGATGTCAATTCCCTTTTCCGCCATGACTTTTATTGCAAGGGAGTGGACGTAGCCCGCAGGCTGAGAACCGGCGGAAAAGACCTCCAGTTCCTTCCCTTTGAGCTTTGCAAGGTGCCTTGCCAGACCCTCAGCCATTTGACTCCTTGCGGAGTTTCCCGTGCAGATGAAGGCAATCTTCAAAGGCATCGTCAAAATGTTAACATTCTTAAGAAAATGATGGTTAAATTCATACGCTCAGTTTACGACCTGAGGGACCTCCCCCCTGCCGATAAGCCCGAGGTTGTATTCGTAGGCAGATCAAATGTGGGAAAGTCCTCCTTGATAAACATGGTTGCAGGGAGAAAGGTGGCACGAACGAGCAAGGATCCCGGTAGAACGAGGTGCATCAATTACTACCTTATTGATGACAGAGTTTACCTCGTTGACCTCCCCGGTTATGGCTTTGCAAGGGTGCCCAAGGATATGATCAACAGGTGGAAGAGGGTTATTGAGGGATTCTTTAGAAAAAGGTCCAGCAATATAAAACGGGCATTCGTCCTTATTGATGGAGTCGTTGGTCCCACTCAGAGGGACCGTGAAATGGTTAACTACCTGCGTGCTCTCGGGATTTCTTACAGCATCGTTATTACCAAGGTAGATAAGGCAACGCAGAAGGATCTCTCGGGTGCTATTAAAAAGCTCAAAGAGGAGCTTATTCAGACGGGACCGATTATTTCTTCAGCCAAAGAGGGGCTCGGCAGGAAAGAGATTCTTTCACAAATTTTTTGAATCTTTATAATGTAAAATACTTAATTCCCCTTCGGAGGAGAGCAGTTGGCAAAGGTAAAGGGTCTCAGGTGTAGAGAGTGTGGGCGGGATTACCCCCTTGAGCCCATACATGTGTGTGAGTTTTGCTTCGGACCCCTTGAGGTTGTTTACGACTACGATCAAATAAAGAGTAATGTTTCAAGGGATAAGATCCAGAAGGGTCCCCCCAGCCTCTGGAGGTATTTGGACCTCCTTCCCGTTGACGAGCCGAGCGTCGGACTCAGCGCGGGCTTTACTCCCCTTAAGAGGGCGGAGCGTCTTGGAGAGGCTCTTGGTCTCAGGAACCTTTACATAAAAGATGATTCTGTTAACCACCCGACCCTGTCTTTCAAGGACAGGGTAGTCTCCGTTGCCCTTTCAAAAGCAAAGGAATTTGGTTTTGATACGGGTGCCTGTGCTTCTACGGGAAACCTTGCCAACTCCGTTGCGAGCCACTGTGCGCAGGCTGGGATGAACTGCTTCGTCTTCATTCCCGCAAACCTTGAAACCCAAAAGATTATAGGAAGCCTCGTATTTGAACCTACCGTTGTGGCAGTGGAAGGGACCTACGACGATGTGAACAGGCTCTGCTCCGAGATAGCGAGCGATCAGGGATGGGCTTTTGTAAACATAAACATAAGACCTTTCTACGCTGAGGGCTCAAAGACCCTCGCCTTTGAAGTGGTTGAACAGCTCGGCTGGAAGGCTCCCGATGCGGTGGTGGTTCCCGCGGCTTCCGGGTCACTTTACACCAAAATATGGAAGGGCTTGAAGGAAATGAAGGAGGTGGGTCTTATTAATGAGGTAAAGACCCGGATGTATGGCGCTCAGGCAGAGGGGTGCTCACCTATTGCAACGGCGTGGGCTGAGGGGCGTGACTTCATCAAGCCAGTGCGTCCCGACACCATAGCAAAGTCAATTGCCATCGGAAACCCCGCGGACGGTATTTACGCCCTTCAGACCGCAAAGGAAAGCGGGGGAGGATGGGAAACAGCAACGGACGGGGAGATCATTGAGGCGATGAAGCTCCTCGCTGAAACGGAAGGAATCTTCACCGAAACTGCGGGAGGGACAACGGTGGCTGTGCTCAAGAAGCTTGCTGAGAGGGGACAAATAGACCCTGATGAGCTGGTGGTTGTGTTTATTACCGGAAACGGCTACAAGACCCTTGAGGTCCTTCAGGATGAGGTCAGGGAGCCCGTCAGAATAAGTGCAACCTTGAAGGACTTTAAGGATAAGGTTCTTGCAAAGGTTTAGGAGGTCTTCAGATGGCTGTAACGGTGAGAATTCCCACACCTTTGAGGCGCCTCACCGATGGACAGGGTGAGGTGGAAGTGGAAGCGGGCAGTGTTAAGGAGGCAATTGAAAAGCTTGAAGCTCAGTATCCCGGCTTTAAGGAACGGCTCCTTGATGAAAAGGGCGAGCTAAGAAAGTTTGTAAATCTCTACATCAACGATGAGGACATTCGTTTCCTCAAGGGGGCTGACACCGAGCTCAAGGACGGAGATGTCCTTTCCATAGTTCCGGCAATTGCGGGAGGAAGATAGAAGTTACTTTCTGGGGTGTTCCGGATACTTTTACTGGCACTGGAAGGGAAAGTTTTACCCTCCCGGGCTGGAGCCCAAGTACTGGCTCGGCTTTTACTCAAGAAGCTTCAACACCGTTGAGATAAACTCAACCTTTTATCGCATGCCGAGGAAAGGTTCCCTCAAAAGGTCCTTCAGAGAGACTCCCGATGGTTTCGTTTTTGCCGTCA
>JALSHX010000005.1 GCA_026982025.1 Aquificaceae bacterium
CACCACCTCGGGGACATGGACTTTAAGGTTGCGGGAACGAAAGACGGCGTAACGAGCATTCAGATGGACATAAAGGTGAAGGGGATTACCCGTGAAATTATGCGTCAGGCTCTTGAAAGGGCAAGGGAGGGAAGGCTTTACATTCTTGAGAAGATGTACTCCGCAATCCCGGAACCGAGAAAGGACCTCTCTCCCTATGCTCCTCGTATAGTAATCCACAGGGTCCCCGAGGAGAAAGCACCGCTCATAATCGGTCCGGGCGGTTCTAATGTGAAGAAGATATACGAGGAGACGGAAGTCAAGGTGTGGGTCGGTGAGGAAGGCAAGGTCTTCTTGACAGGTTTTTCTAAGGAAGCTATAGAAAAAGCTATTGAGATGATAGATAACCTAATAAAGGACCTTGAGGTTGGCGAGGTTTACGAGGGAAAGGTGACAAGGGTTGAGCCTTACGGAGTTTTCATTGAGGTTCTTCCCGGAAAAATAGGACTTCTTCACGTTTCAAAGATGGCTCAGCCCGTAAAGCATGCGGGGGAGAAGTTCAGCGTGGGGGATTCGGTCAGGGTGAAGGTCCTTGAAATCGACGAGATGGGAAGGGCGAAGTTCACCACCATGGGGCTTGACGGTGAATCTCCCGAGGTGGTTGAGGAAAAACCGGAGGTGGGAAAGGTTTACGAAGGAAAGGTTACGAGGGTTGAGCCCTACGGAGCTTTTGTTGAGATACTTCCCGGAAAGGTGGGACTTCTGCATGTTGAAAACATGAGGGAAAGGGTAAGGGACGCAAGGGAAGTCTTTCAGGTCGGGCAGGAAATAAAGGTCAAGGTCTTTCAGCTGGACGAAAGGGGAAGACCAAAGCTAACGGACAAAGACCTCTGAGGGAGAGGATGGAAGGAAGTACGGTTCTCGTAAGGGTTAAAAGACTGCCCCATGCAGAGAACATAGAGCTTCCCTCCTATCAGACTCCTCAATCAGCGGGAATGGACCTCAGGGCAGCCATTGAACAGCCGATAACTATTAAGCCCGGTGAGAGGGTGATGGTCCCGACGGGACTCGTCCTTGAAATACCGGAAGGGTTTGAGGGTCAGGTCAGGCCCAGAAGCGGGCTTGCTATTAAAAAGGGATTGACTGTGTTAAATGCTCCCGGGACCATTGACTCCGACTATAGGGGAGAGGTCAAGGTGCTTTTAATTAACCTCGGCAGTGAGCCTGTTACGATACGCAGGGGAGACAGAATTGCACAGCTTATAATCTCTCCCGTTGCGAGAGCGGAGCTTATAGAATCTGAAGACCTCACACCCACCGCCCGCGGAGCGGGCGGTTTTGGAAGCACTGGTGAGAGGTGATGGTAAAAGGGGATCTATACAAGGAGGTTGGGAGGTATTTTTTTAACCTTTCCCTTCTGGTTATAGGAGGTCTATTACTTAAAAAATTTGCCGAAGGTCAAATCCTGCTTTGGGAGGCTTTGTCTGGACTTATTCTCAGCATGGCATCTTTCTTTATAGGGATTACTTTTTTTAAGAAGGGGATTAAAAATGACGACAATTGAATTACTGGCAATTGTTGTAATCGCTTACCTCATCGTCGGAATGTTCATACTGTGGGAGGCGGAGAAGAAGCCTCCCCAGCACCGCCACTCCTAAACGTAGTTGAGGAGCTACTTCCTCCTCACATAATCCGTGAAAACAAAGTCCTTCTTTTCAACGAGCTTGTGGCAAGCAAAACACTGGGCGTAATCCTTGGCGCTTTTTCCGAAGACCTTGTACTTACCCGTCTTTGGGTCCCTCACAAACCTCGCAAAGCCCCATCCCGCACTTTCCTTGAACCTCTTTGAATCCTTTATCATGTACTCAACCCTCTGAAGCACATCGGGTTCCACCGACTTGGGAAATGCAGGGTTCTTTTTAAGGCTGTATCCTATCTTCACAAGTATGGCACCTTCGGGAAACTTCTTCATTCCTTTACGGTAAGCCTCTACAGCCTTGTCGTTTCCGATTATGTACCTGAGCTCGTTTTTGTCAGTTCTGTAATGGGTCGCAACCACATGCCAGTTTTCGTAACCCTTGATTAAACCGAATTTAAGTCCTGTGGGAGCCGTCAGGTCCCAGTCGTCCGCTGAAGATACTGTTCCTACAATTAGTAAAGAGGAAAGGGCAAACACAGCATTTCTCATCCCGCAACCTCCTACGGTTTTGCTAAATTATCCCCACCCAATTTGAATTTTCCTTGAACAATTTTTTAAAGAATTTCAAAATTAACGATGTATGAAAGAGAAGATCTTAATAGTTGAGGATGATCCTCTTCTTGCTGATATGCTGAGGAGGTACCTTGAGAGGGAAGGTTACAGGGTCCTGTGGGATTCGGAGGGCATCCCTGCCTTGAGGACCTTTGAAGTTCACCAGCCGGACCTCGTCATCCTTGACCTCATGCTTCCTGACGCTGACGGATTTGACCTGTGCAAGAGGTTCTCTCTTATGGGCTCAATGATCCTGATTATTTCAGCGAGAGATGCGGAAGAAGATGTGATAGTTGGTCTTGAGATGGGGGCGGACGACTATGTCAAAAAGCCCTTCAACATGAGAGAGGTTCTTGCAAGGGTAAGGGCACTTTTGAGAAGGAGGGATAAGGTTCAAAACGGACCAACGCTTCGCGTTGGTGATTTTGAAATAAGAGAAGAAAAAAGGAAGATATACCTGAAGGGCGAGCCTCTTGACCTGACTCCCAAGGAGTTTTTATTGCTCAGAAGACTGATACTCAGCAGGGGTAAAGTGGTATCAAGGTCAGAACTCGCATCGGAAATATACGACCGGGAGTTGCCTGATTACGAGAGGATCATTGATACTTACATTTACAGAATCAGGGCAAGGCTCCTGGAGGTGGGGAAGGAGTACGCCAATAGAATTAAAACTGTAAGGGGGTTCGGATACAGCTTTGAGTAAAATTTCTTTCTTCCTCTTACTGCTCGGAGTTTTGTTTTTTACTTACCTTGCGGTAGCAAGCCTGATTGCCTTTTTTACCGTTAAGATCGTGGGGATACCCATAGGACCGAAAATGTTTTCCAAAATCGTTCTCTCAATAACGCTGTTTATACCTCTTTACCTTCTGATAGCTTACCTTATCTCCAGATTCGTAAGCAGGGACCTTTTGCGCCTTGAAAGACAGCTTTCTGACCTTCCAGAGAGAACCCAATTCGGCGACAGCAGGATAAGGGAGATAAGCAGGCTCTCAAAAGCCCTCTCAAGGCAGGCAAGGAGGATTTCACAGCTCATTGAGGCACAGAGGTTAATGTTATACAGGCTTGCCCACGACCTCAGGACACCGGTTTCCAACATCAGAAATGTAATATCTGGAATAAAGGATGGGGTTATCAAAGGAAGGGAGAGGGAAATTTATCTCAGTAAAGCTCTTGAAGAGACTATTAAAATTGAAAGGCTCCTTGAGAGCTCCCTCTCTAAACTAAGAAAGATCGGGAGGGAATCCCGTCCTGAAGAGGTTGACCTCAAGGAATTCTTTAATTCACTGGGTTCCATCTGGAAGGTTAAAACGAAAAGGGAAGGAATTATTCTTACCCTTGAAGTAGCTGATCGCCCAAAACTCAGAATACCCAGAGACGACCTTGAGGAGATAGTGGGAAATCTTATTGATAATGCCCTGAAGCATTCGGGGTGTTCGGAAGTCTGGGTTAGGGCTTTTGAGGATGGGAACAGGGTTTACCTGATCGTTGAGGACGACGGCAGGGGAATTAAAGAAGAAAAACTTGTGGACTCTTACAAGAGAGGAAGTTTGGGTTTTTACCTCGTCAGGGAGCTCACCTGGAAGTGGGGTGGAGAGGTCAGTTTTGAGAAACCTCAAAAGGGAACGAGGGTTGTTATTAGCTTTCCCAAGGGTTAATATTTAATTGACTAAAACGAAGGGAGGAAAGCCATGAGAGTATTGAGGGGTTTTGCATTACTGGTGCTGGCAGGGGGTCTTGCCTTTGGGGAGAACAAGGTTATTCTCAAAAAACCGCCCAAGTCCCTTCATAAGTATTACCCTCCCAAGTCAAAGAACTTTGAGTTTCTCAACAACATGTACATTATGAGCACCAGCTTTTTCGGGATTAACCTGAACATAAATGAAGGCAACTGGAAGGGTGCCCTTGAATGGGCAAACAGGCTCAGGGATACATATAAAAAGACTTCCCGGATGGTTCCCGAGTGGAAAAAGTACTTTAAGCCAGCCCTTGCTGACGACCTCGTTAAGGCTGTGAAGTCAAAGAATGTTGACAAGGTAATCAAAGCTTCCAAGAAGCTGGGTCAGACCTGTGCCAGCTGCCACAGGGACAACGAGATTGCGGTAAAGCTCGTTTACCACTATCCTTCTTTTGATAACCTCAAGCTTGAGGATCCTGTTGAGTTTATGGAAGTCAAAGTCGGTAAGTACATGGAGAAAATGACCAATTCCCTCAAAGCTCTTCGTATCTACTTAACGCAGGGACAGAAGGACATGGCGCAGGAAGCGGGAACCAACTTCGCAGAGAGGGTGAGGGGTCTGCGTGCTATGTGTTCCAAATGCCACACCGACAAAGCCTCAGAAGAAATTTACATGGGCAAGAATCTTGAATCCGCCCTTACAAAGCTTGAGGAACTTCTTTCGGCGGAAAAACTGGACCAGAAGGCAATTTTCTCAACCCTTGACAGGATTTCAATGACCTGCGCAAAGTGTCACAACGTACACCTCGTCCCTGCAATGGTTCAGGAGGCTCTCGCTAAGTGATACCCTTAATCATCCTGCTGGCGTTTTTGCTGGCAGGGTGTGAGAAGCTTGAGTCCGTATTCATAGAAGAGGATCTGCTACAGAGACCGCAGGCAAAAAGATGTATGGACTGCCACGCGGACATTTACGAGGAGTGGAAGGAGAGCAGGCACTACCATGCGTGGACCAGCGAGCAGTTCAAAATTGAATCGGAGAACTACTCCAAGCTCAAGTGTCTTCCATGCCATGCTCCCCATCAGGTTGACCCGGATAAGAAACCGGTTCTCAGAGCTGAGTTTAAAGCTGACGGAGTGAGCTGTGTTGCCTGCCACTTCAAGGAGGAAACCAAATCCATGCACGGACCCCTCAAGGTGTGGTCTCCTCCCCATCCCTCTAAAAAGGATCTTGCCTATGTTCGCTCCAACTTCTGTGCGGGCTGTCATCAGGAGACCTTTAAGGAGTGGAGGAGAAGCGGGACCATAAAGACCTGCCAGAGCTGTCACATGCCCGATCTGGGTAAGAAAGATCTTATTCAGAAATTCCCCTACTATCTATTTCACCTTTCAAAACCTCGCTCCTCTCACAGGTTTCCTTCCCTCAAGGCAAAGCCCGAAGACCTTCGGTTTGAGCTGAAAGATAATGTTCTTTACATAACCAATTACAGGATTCCTCACAACCTGCCAACCGCGGATCAGGGAGACCCCAGACTTTACATCATTGCGAGGGTTTACTACAGGAACGGAAAGGTCAGGACGGTGAGAAAGCTCCTTTCCGCCCAGTCAAAGCAGGTCCTCGCCTTCAGGGAGCCCTTTCCTCTAAAACTCCCTAAGGGAGAAATTGAGGAGGTTCGGGTGAGGGTCCTGAGAAAGCTTGCGTGGAAAAAGGAAAAGGACCTCATCGGTGAGTTCAGGATCCCATCTCCTTCTCACGCACGCGGGGGTCAATCCACGCAAGGAGGAGGTCCGCAATGAGATTACCCCCTATGAGCATAATCGTTCCGATGTAGAGGCCTCCCATAACGAGGAAGAGGTCCTGTGATAAAACAGCGTCAAGCATGAGCATTCCCATACCGGGCCAACCGGTAATGATTTCAACAAGTGCCGCCCCCGAGATGAGGCTTGCGATCTCGTAGCCCAGAAGGGTAGTAAAGGGGTTCATAGCGTTTTTAAGAACATGCTTTACTATAACCCTGTCGGGCACTCCCTTTGCCCTCAGCATCACAACCATAGGACTTTTGAGGGTGTCAATGACCGCGCTCCTGACGAGCCTTATGAGTCCCGCCAGGGAAACGAGGGCAAGGGTCATCATGGGAATAAAGAGGTGATGGAGTATGTCAAGGACCTTTCCGAGAGGTGAGAGCTTTTCAAAATCAGGGCTCTGAACACCTCCTATGGGAAACCAGCCCGTTTTACTTGCAAAGAGGAGAAACAGAAAGGCAAGAAAGAATGAGGGGATAGACATGAAGGAGTAGGCGTAAGCCTGAATTATCCTGTCAATTTTTGTGCCCTCCTTAAAGCCTGCAAGGGTTCCGAGGGGAATTGCAAGAATCCACGCTACAAGGGCGGAGCTGACGGAGAGAAGGAGGGTGTTCGGAATTCTTTCCCCGATAAGCTGGGTAACCGGTGCGTGGTACTGGAAGGAGTAGCCCAGATCAAAGAAAATAGCGTTTTTTAGCCACTTAAGGTACTGCACTATAGCGGGCTGGTCAAGACCGTATAGCTTTTTTAACCTCTCAATTGTCTCGGGAGAAATCTGGGGATTTAGCTTGAGCTGATCAAGGAAGTCTCCCGGTGCGAGCTTTATGATGAAGAAGGATATGAGGGTCACTCCTATTATGGTGGGGATCGCCTGAAGAAGGCGTATTAAGATAAATCTCAGCATGTTCAGAAGTAGTTGGCAATGAAAAACTTGGTGCTTTCAAAGTACCTCTCAATCTCCTCCCTGTGTTTTTCTTTAACATAGCGTATGAGCCTGTAATCGTCGCAGTATCCGATGATGGGAACCCAGTCGGGAATTGTGTTTCTTTCAGAGCGGATGAAGTACCATAGTGCGGCTGTGAAGTCCTCCCTCGCCTCCTCGCTGAGGTCAAACTCCGGGTCGGTCAGTATCCTGAAGATCATCTTTGCGTCAAGGACAAGGTTCCTTACATATTCCATTGTGGGAGGGACACTGTCTATTTTTTCTTTGAAGGCTTTT
>JALSHX010000006.1 GCA_026982025.1 Aquificaceae bacterium
GAGGTCAAGGACTTCCTTGCTTATCCCTCCGAGACTCTGGATTAGAAATCCACCCGCAACTATGCTTTTCTCGGGACTAACGGAGACATCTATTGAGAGTGAAGAAGGAATCTGTTCCGACTGCTTCAGGTAGTAGTGTATGCTTGAGGAAATATCCCCACCAGCGAGGGGTACTATGCTCGTGTATGGTGTTCCCATTCCAAGCTCCCTGACCACCGTAAGAGTTGGCTCGTCAGAGGAGGAATGCTCAATCATGCCCCTGACCCTTCCTTTACCGTCAGCCTCTGCAATGAAGGTTTTGCCCTCAATTATGCCATCCGCCTTGATCAGGACCTTCTGGGACGATGCGTGTTTTATCATTGAGGTAAGAAGAAGGACTCCCACAATAAGCCTCGCCATTTCAACTAAATTCTCACCCTCAAGGTCATGGATCTTTGCCGCTGTGCTTACGGTTCTTGACGCTTTAAGGGTATAAACCCTTGCGGGCTGTTTTTTGGGGACTGCAATTACCATGTAATCTCTGTCTTGAAAATACTTCCTCAGGTCTTCCCTCGTCTTATCGCCGAGCTCCTTCTTTATCATGACTTATAAATATAAATTCGGACCTTTTTTGCTTCCCTGTCCTCGTTTATGATGACGATGTGGGTAGGGTTATTTATGGGCTTGTTTTTTGAAATCTCATCGGTCCTCTTGTTAAGGTAATAGACATCACCCTCCGGACGGTCATCCGCATTGAACTCGCTTAGGGGAAGCCTTTTAAGGGAGAAGTCGGCGGTCCTGTAGCCGTATATCAGCCCGAGGAGGAAGGAAAAAACTTTGCTCTTGTTGGGGTTAACCGGATTCACGGGATAAAGATTATATTCTCCTTTTCCTCCTCAGGTACGCGGGAAGGCTGTCGTCGGGTTCTACCGGCTGAATTGATTCTTCGGGGATTGCCTTTTTCATCTCGGGAGCTTCCTTTTTAATAACCCTGAAAGTTGCGGGCTCCTCCTTACTGATTTCGTCTGCTCTTTCAAAGTCCGTTGCAATGACGGTAACCTTCAAGAGGTCCTCATCGTCTTCCTCAAGGGCGGCGCCGAAGATAACGAGCGGATCCCGGTTGCTCTGCTCCGTTATGTTGCTAATTGCTTCCTCAACCTCTGCGTAAGGCACATCCTCGCTCACCCAGAGGGTAAGGAGCAGGCGTTTGGCACCTTCAATTGAGTTTCCCTCCAGTAAAGGATTGCTTATAGCCTGCTGGACCGCAGTTTCTATCTTTCCCTCTCCTCTTCCCTCTCCCATTCCGATGACCGCAAGTCCTCCCTTTTCCATGATTGTTTTGACATCCGCAAAGTCTATGTTTATAACCGCGTAGGTTGATATGGTGTTTGTCACCCCCCTCACAACCCTTGATAGAACGCTGTCTACCTCCCTGAAGGCGTCCTTGAAGGTTAGCATCTTGTTTGCTATCTGTCCGACCCTGTCGTTGTGGATGATAATGTAAGTGTCAACGTGCTCTTTGAGTTTTTCAAGCCCTTTCATTGCGATCTCTTTTCTGACTCTGTGCTCAAACTTAAAGGGAAGTGTGGCAACGCCTACCGTAAGGATACCCATCTCTTTGGCGGTCTGGGCAATGACGGGAGCCGCTCCCGTTCCCGTACCGCCACCCAGACCCACTGCAATGAAAAGCATGTCCGTGTCTTTAAGCACTTCTTTTATCTTGTCAACATCCTCAAAGGCTGCCTGCTCACCTATCTCTGGATTTGAGCCAGCTCCCAGACCCCTCGTTACCTTTTCGCCGATCTGGATCTTGTTGGGAACGCTCAGCCTGCTGAGGTGCTGAAGGTCTGTGTTGACCGCAAATACATCAACGCTGTCAATTCCGTCCTGAACCATCTGATTGACCGCGTTTGACCCTCCTCCGCCGACACCTATGACCTTAATTCTTGTTGGATTCATTCCGTTGTAAGATGAACTTTCAAAGGACTCGGTGCCAAACATAGCCATCCCTCCTAAAGTATTTCCCTGAGGAACTCCTTGACCTTATCAAAGAAGTCCCTCACCTTGGGACTGTTGTTGTTAACCGCCACCTTCCTTTCCGAAATAAGTCCCTCCGGAGATACCCCGAATCTCAGGAGGCCTACCGCGGTTGCATACATCGGGTCCTCAATCTTTTCTTTCAGTCCCACGAGGTCCGCAGGTTTTCCTATCCGCACGGGTAGATCCATAAACCTTTCCGCAAACTCCTTGATTCCCGTAAGGTTTGCCGTTCCGCCCGTTAGAACGATTCCCGCGTTGGCGTTCTCAATTTTAAATCCGAGAGCTTCAATGTGGTTTGCTATCTTCTCAAGTATCTCCTCAAGCCTTATTTGAATCACTTCAGCCAGCCTTCTCTTTTCAATGGTAACCTCCCTCACTTCACCTCTCGGCTTTATTTTTAGGATTTCGTCTTCCTTTACCATGTCCATGAGAGCAACTCCGCTTTCTTTTTTTATCCTTTCAGCCTCTTCCTGATCAACTTTCATGAAGTAGCTTATATCTTTGGTTATGTTATTTCCCGCAAGTGGGATACTCCCGGTAATCACAGGATAGCCGTCAAGGAAAAGAACGAAATCCGTTAAGCCCGCACCAATGTCAAGCAAAAGCACTCCGTCATCTTTTTCCTCTTCTCTCAGCACCGCCTTTGCTGAAGCAAGGGGGCTTGCAATGCGGGAAGTGGGGTAGAATCCTGCGGAGGTGACCGCCTTTTCTAAATTTCTGCTAAGTGTGGTACCCACCTTAACGATGTGAACCTGAGCAGTTAACTTTGACCCTATCAGACCCACCGGGTCTTCTATGCCTTCCTGATCGTCAAGGGTGTAGCGCCTCGGAACTGCGTGAATTATCTCGTAGCCGTCCTCTTTGCCCTTCGCAATACTCCTGTCAAGAAGTCTCGTTATATGATCCTGTTCAACCTCAACGGGGCTCGGTGATATGTTGACCGTATCCCTCTCGTTCTGGCTCTTTATACTCGGTCCCGAAACATTTATAACGACATTTCCTACCTTTTGACCGGACATCTCCTCCGCTTCCCTTACCGCAGATGCAATGGATCTTGCCGAAACTTCAAGTCTTGTCACGGAACCTTTGTCTATACCCCTTGATTTTGCGATTCCCACACCTACTATGTGAACATCTCCGTATGTGTCAACCTCCCCTATGAGTGCTACTATCTTATCTGTGCCAATATCAACAGAGGCAACCGTTCTCATAACACCTTTAATTTCTTACTAAGATAAACCTGTCATACCTCAAATCAACTATCTCCTGCGGTAAATTATAAATCATTTTGAACCTTTCAGAAATGTTGGCGGGAAGAAGCTGAAGGGAAGGGAGTGTAACAACCTTACCGGGTAGTTTTACAGTTATACGGTCATTTTTAACATAGATTTTCTTAACAGGTAAGTTACTTTTTAAAACAGCCTCGTAAAGTTTGGAAAAGCCCGTAATGAGAGAGTCCATGTTGCCAGTTATAACAAGCGGTAGTTTCCTTCCTTCCTTTCCTGTAGGAGGAAATGTGTAGCCGTCTTTGTCAATGAGTAGAACTCCCTTATTCGTGTTTATTCTCGCGACGGGAATTCTCTCTTCAACCCTCACCCTGAGTGCAACGCCTCCAAGACCAAAGTCCTTGCTCAAAAACACCTTCCTAACTCTGCCATTGGACTTCTCGTTTAGTGCGAAGAGAAGGTCATCACTCTTTAACTTCATAAGGTTTGGCTCCATTCTCATAACGGTTTTTATTATCTCTTCCTCCTTGAGGGTCACATTTCCCTCCACAATTATTTTGCTCACCTGAAAGAAAGGAAGCTTGAGAATTAGGGATGGGGTGTAAAAGCCTGCAAGTGCCATTATGGTTATCCAGGCTGGAAAAACAAGTGCTGACAATAGCTTCCTTACCTTCTCGCCCTTCCCTTGCGTGTCTCCGTAGGCCACATCTCCCTCCGATGTCTCAGCTTATAATTATAGACAACATTTCCGTAAAATCTATACCTTCTTTTGCACAAGCCATGGGAAAGAGACTGAGCTCGGTCATTCCCGGTATGGTGTTTACTTCAAGAACAAAGGGATAACCCTCCTCATCAACTCTGAAATCAACCCTTGAAAAGTCTTTAAGCTCCAGAACACGGTGGACCTTAAGGGCTATTTCCTGAAGTTTGCCGGCGAGAATTTCGTCTTCAAGGAACCGGTACTCGGATTCTCCCTTTGTGTATTTGCTTTTGTAATCATACACACCGCTTCGCGGTATTATTTCTATAACGGGAAGGGCTTTGTCCTTGAGAATCCCAACCGTCATGTCCTTTCCTCTTATGTATGGCTCAATAAGAGCCTTATCGGTTATCTCAAATACTTCTTTAACAGCATTTTCAAGTTCCTTTGGCTTTTTCACCACCTTTAAACCTACGCTGGAACCCTGATCTGCGGGTTTGACCACCGCGGGAAATCTGTCCCAGTAAAACTTTTTCCCCTTTTTTACGCACACCCAGTCGGGTGTAGGTATTCCTTCAAACCTGAGGATTTTTTTGGTGAATTCTTTGTCCATTGCAAGAGCACTGCCGAGAACCCCGGTACCCACATAGGGAATTCCCAATATGTCAAGCAGTCCCTGAACCCTTCCGTCCTCACCGTAAGGTCCGTGAAGGGCTATAAAAACGAGGTCGGGATTCTCTTCTATCAGGTTTGCGGGGAAGTTTTCCTGAGTATCAATTTCTACAACCTGATGACCGAGTTTCCTCAGACCCTCCGCTACCGCGCTCCCGGTTTTCAGGGAAATTTCCCTTTCAGAGGACCTTCCACCCATCAGAACCGCAATCTTCAACCAGCCTTACCTCCTCTTCAAGTCTGTACCCAGTTTCCTGCTTTACCCTTTCCTTTGCCGTCTCAATTAGCTCAAGTACTTCGCCGAAAGTTGCACCTCCGTGATTGATGAGAAAGTTAGCGTGAACTTCGGAAAAAGATACATTGCCGACCCTCTTCCCTTTCATTCCTGAGATTTCCAGAAGCCTTCCCGCCTTCTCTCCGTCCGGATTCTTGAAGGTTGATCCCGATGTTTTCCTGTTTATAGGTTGAGTTGACCTCCTTCTTTCCCTGATTATTCTGAACTCTTCGGAAATGGGTGCGGAGGACCTGCGAAGCGAGAGGGTTATTTCGGTTATTATTCCTGCATGCGGAAAAGGGGAAGTTCTGTACCCCAGCTCTAATTCATTCCCTTCAACCTCTTCAATTTCACCATCCCACCTGACAAAACGGACCCTTTCAAGGAAGTCTCCTATTTCCGCCCCGAAAGCTCCTGCGTTCATAGCAACAGCTCCGCCCACCGTTGCAGGAAACCCCATCAGTCGGTATATTCCCTTCAGATTTTCCTTGACCGCAAGGGAGATAATTTCCTTAAGAGGTGTGCCTGCGCTGACGCGGACCCTGATAAAGTTTCCCATGTCCTCAACACGCGGGGGATAAAACTCCTCAACTTTTATTACAAGACCCCTCACATCTCCGAAAATGGTGTTTGAACCTCCCCCAAGAAGATAAAGGGGAATTCCTTCTTTTTTAGCGAACCTGACCGCCTCAATTAACTCTTCAACCCTTCTAACCTTAACAAAGTACTCCGCCTTTCCTCCTATTCCGATTGAGGTCAGGTTAGAAAGGGGGTAGTCTTTCTCAAAATCCACCACCTCTATTTTATCTTAGCGGTTATTTCTTTAAATACTACATCGGGCTTCCTGATATACTCTTTTCCGAGTCTGATAGCTTCCTCAAGGGTCAGTAATCCCTCCTTTGAAAGGTACTGAAGGAGCTGTGGCACATTTGAGGGTCTTTCAGAAAATCCGCCTCTGTCAAAATCAATTATAAACACTTCACCACTTTCGGAGACCAGTACATTGCTTCTTAGGTCATTAAGCTCACCGTGTTTTATCCCGAGGTCGTCAAGTTTTTTTGCGAGTTTTAAAAGTTGAAGGGCCATTTTTGTCCTGTTTTGGTGATTTAAAGGTGTTTTTTTCAGGGGTAGTCCATCAATGTATTCGTAAACAAAAAAGTTTATCCCCCTAAGAAGAATCCGGGGGAATCCTTGAGTACTTTTAAGGCTTTCAAGGATTTCTGCCTCTTTCTGAATTGCGTGCTCCTTTTCTTCGGACCTTGCCACTTTAACTGCAACAAGCTTCCCATTCCATAGAGCTCTGTAAACTATCCCCCTCCAGCCTTTTCCAATCGCTGTGAGTTCCTCAAGTTCATCTTTAAAATCTACAAACTTCATGAAATATAATTTTCCTATGGAAAGTCCCCTCGTTGGAGTAATAATGGGGAGCAGTTCCGATTGGGAACACATGAGGGGAGCGGTAGAAGTTTTAAAAGAATTCGGAGTTCCGCATGAAAAAAGGGTTGTATCAGCCCACAGAACACCGGAGCTTATGTACGAATACGCCCGGACTGCAAGGGAAAGAGGTATAAAAGTTATCATCGCAGGCGCAGGAGGCTCCGCTCACCTTCCGGGCATGGTTGCTTCCATCACTACCATACCAGTCATCGGCGTTCCCGTTCCTTCAAAACACCTCTCGGGTGTTGACTCCCTTTACTCAATTGTCCAGATGCCCTCGGGTATACCCGTTGCCACGGTAGCCATCGGGAACTCTACAAATGCGGGACTGCTTGCGGTGAGCATCCTTGCCCTGAGCGACTCCTCTCTTCAGTCAAAACTTCAAGAGTACAGGGAAAACTTAAGGAATAAGGTTCTGGGAATGAGTCTGGAGGATTGAGCGTGGTTATAGGCATCCTCGGCGGAGGTCAGCTGGGGTGGATGACCATCCTTGAGGGCAGGAAACTCGGAGTTAGATTTGCCGTTTTGGACATGAACCCGGGCTCACCCGCCTGCAGATTGGCGGACATTTGTTTTACGCCCGATT
>JALSHX010000007.1 GCA_026982025.1 Aquificaceae bacterium
AGCTTACAGGGAGGCAAAGAGATACCTTCAGGGTCTTTATCAGGAGGGTGAGAAACTGCTTAAGGAGCTGAGGTCCAGGTCTCAGCTTGAGGAATTCGTCTCGGAAAAAAGGGAGGAGTTGAGAAGAGAGAGCACCGCAGGTAAGAAACTTCCTTCAGTTGGGGATACCATCATCTTTGAAGGTGGACGGGGAAAGGTGGTGAAGGTGGAAGGGGACAGGATATGGGTGGTTTCGGGAGGGATGAGGCTTGAGGTAAAGGCGGAACTGATAGAAAAGGTTGAAAGGAGAGGTTTGCATCCGAGGAAGGATGAAGGTGAGCAAGTTCATCCAAAGGGAACCCTTCAGGGTTCGGAGCTGAACATCCTCGGTAAAGATAGAGAGACAGCCCTCATTGAGCTTGAGAGATTTATTGAGTCGTCTTGGTCCGCGGGGCTCAGGATGGTAAGGATAGTTCACGGTTTGGGAACCGGAGTTCTCCAAAAAGCCGTTCATGAGTATCTGTCCACCTGCGAAAGGGTGAAGTTTTTCAGGTCTGCCTATCCGAGGGAAGGGGGTGCGGGAGTTACTGTGGTTTATCTCAGGCAAGAAGGGTGAGCTTTCTCTCAAGTTTTCCCTGCCACAGGTTGATACCGAAGGAGATCATCTTTTCAAGGTCCTCTTCCGATGAAACGTTCTTCAGGATGATCTCCGTATCTTCGTTGATTCTTTTGAGCTCATTAAGGGACCAGAGAACGAAGTCAAACCTCTCCTCCGACGCTTCAAGGTCAATTTTAACATAGGCGGGTTTTAGCAATTCAACCCTTGCCCTGTTTGAACCATCCCTGCCGTAGTCGTCAACGCATATAAGAACATCTTTGCTTTCCGAAAATTCCCTTATCTTCTTCAGTATATCCTTGCTGACGTAGTCACTCTGAATGTCAAGGATGATGTTATTTCTAACAAACTGTATGACATCACTCTTGTATTTAACTACAGTCGTTGGTTTGATGTCTATAAAGACGAGACCATTTTCATGGTCCCCCTCCACAATTGCACTTCCTGAAAGAAACTTGAAAAAAACGAGATCCGTTCTTTCATCTTTTCCCTTCTCAAGGAAGAAGCTGTCAACACCCAGTACGGGTCTGTACTCAAATCCTATTCTTTTCCTTTCATTTTTCCCGAGTTCAAGGTAAACGCCCTCTTTCCTGAAATCCACTCTAAAATTATGTCAGATATGGGACTGATACTTGAGATAATTCCCGTGGGACCTCTTTCGGTGAATTGCTCAATCCTCGCAGACTCATCAACGGGTAAGGCTGTGGTGGTTGATCCCGGAGCGGATGGAGAGAGGATTATTGAGGCCTGTTCGGAATATGAGGTTATAGGAATTGTAAATACCCACGGTCACATAGACCATGTTGGGCACGTTGCAAAGGTCAGGGATCGCTTCGGCGTTCCTTTTTACCTTCACCCTGAGGACGAGTACCTGATTTCCGACGAGATATGGGAAGGTTTCGGTTCTTACATAGGTGCGGTTCCATGCCCTCCTCCGGACATTCACCTTGAGGACGGTATGAAATTAGAGGTCGGAAACCTGACGGTCAGGGTAATTCACACACCCGGTCACACTCCGGGTTTGTGCTGTCTTTACATTGAGGAGGAAGGGGTGCTCATTGCGGGAGACCTCCTATTTAAAGGGAGCGTGGGAAGGTGGGACCTGCCCGGCGGTGATCCCAAGAAGCTCAGGGATTCCCTTGAAAAAGTGTTTTCAATGATGCCCGACGACACCCTCGTTGTCTGCGGACACTACGACGAGACCACCATAGGACACGAGCGGAAGTTCAACCCCTACCTTCACGGAGGTATTCCTTGAACGGTCCTGTCGTTGAGGTGAGGGACTTAAGAAAGGTAATAGAGGGGAGGGAAATTTTGAAGGGCATAAGCTTTGAGGTTAGGGAGGGTGAAATCTTTTCAATAATAGGGGGTAGTGGAAGCGGTAAGACGTCAATTACTAAGCACATTGTTGGTCTCTGGAAGCCCACCTCCGGATCTGTGAAGGTTTTTGGAGAGGAAGTTTCCTTGCTAACTCAGGATGAACTTGACAGTCTGAGAAAGGACATAGGTTATGTATTTCAGGAAGGGGCTCTCTTTGACAGTCTGAAGGTATGGGAAAATGTGGGGTTTTACTTCCTTGAGCATACTTCCATGCCGAGGGAGGAAATTAGGGAGCTCGCTCTTGAAAAGATAAGGCTCGTGGATCTGGAAGAAGATGTGCTTGATCTTATGCCCTCAGAGCTTTCGGGAGGGATGAGAAAAAGGGTAAGCATAGCACGGGCAATTGCAACAGATCCTCGTTTAATTATCTACGACGAACCGACCTCCGGTCTTGATCCCATCACCAGCAGGGTTATAGACAGGCTTATCCTTGACCTGAGAGAAAAGACGGGAACAACCGCCATAGTTGTAACTCACGACATGATCTCCGCGTTTACCATCTCAGACAGGCTTATACTCGTGAAGAAAGGTGTTGCGGTTTCAATGGGAACTCCCTCAGAGGTACTCAGGAGTGAGAACCCCATCGTCCACGAGTTCGTAGGCGAAATGAGGGAGTTTTTACTCAGTCAGAGCGAGAGTGTCTAAGAACTCCCTCTTCATAATAGGATAGTCGTTTTTTACTCCTTTGGACATAAGAAACTGAAAGAGGTGGTTGCTTCCTGTGTAAAAGGAGACGGCGGAAGCGGTAAGGTAAAGGTCCCACATTCTTACGAATACATCGCCGAACCTTTCCCTGATGAGGTCAATGTGGCTGTAAAACCTCTTCTTCCACTCCTTAAGGGTTTTGTAGTAGTGTATCCTCCAGTCATCAATGTCAATAAGGCAAAAGTCCGTATGGGAAAAGGCGGTTATTATCTCCGGAATACTGGGAAGATAGCCTCCGGGAAATATGTACTTTCTTATCCACCTGCTCTGTTTCTGGGGATGGACCTTGCCTATTGTGTGAAGGAGAAAAAGCCCTCCCTCCTCAAGAACTTCATTTACCACGGAGAAGAAGGTTTTAAGGTGATCCTTTCCCACGTGTTCAAACATTCCTACTGACACCACCTTGGTAAACTTGAGACCCGTATTTTTGAGGTCGGCGTAGTGCAATAATTTCACACTCACAAGATCCTCAAGACCTCTATTGGAGATCTCTCTCTGTATGTGTCTGAACTGGTTTTCAGAAAGGGTAATGCCCATAGCTTTCAATCCGTAAAGTTCTGCCGCTTCAAGGATGATGGAACCCCATCCGCAACCAATGTCAAGAAGTGTGTCCTTTTCACTTAGCCTGAGCTTTTCGTAAATTATTTTCCTCTTTTCCCTCTGAGCTTCCTCAAGGCTCATATCCGGAGATGCAAAGAAGGCGCAGGAGTATGTCATTGAATCGTCCAGCCAGAGGGAGTAAAAGTCGTCACCCAGATCGTAGTGGTGTCTTACGTTTTTGCTCTCCTTAATCTTGTTGATAACGGACACGTTGTTGAGGAGCTTGAACAAAAGGGTTGAAAAGGTAGCTTTTCCTTCAATCTCGTTAAGGTATGAGACCCCCGCTCTCAGGAGTTTTTCAAGGTCGCCATCCACCATAATTGATCCGGTCATGTAGCCCTCTCCGAAGCCCATCTCCGGGTCCTTTATTGTTTTTCTCAGGGACGAGGAGTTTTTGAACACCACTTTGATTTTTGCCCCGGGATTGATCTCTTTGCCGTCTGGGAGAACAGCTCCCACCGGTTGCTCAGCGTGTTTGTTAATACCCTCAAGCACTTTTGTTATTAGATTTTCTCTAATCATCTCCACCCCTCCTGAGGTCCTAATTTCAATATATTGCTAACCTCCGCACCTGAGTATCTTTGCGGTGAATGGGATGACTCCATCCTCAAACATACCGAGCTTCTTTGCAGCTTTGTAGGAAAGATCAAGGTGCCTTCCTCTGACATAGGGTCCCCTGTCAAGAACCTTGACCTTTACCGTTTTCCCGTTTTTCAGGTTCTTCACCAGAAGTACCGTCCCGAGGGGAAGGGTTCTGTGAGCAGCGATGTAATCGTGCATGTTGAATCTTGTTCCCGAGGCTGTTTTTTTCCCGTGAAATTTGGGACCGTACCATGAAGCATATCCCCTTATGGACTTCGGGCACTCTCTCACCCCGTTTTCTCCGCACCTGAGAACGCTCACCCTTGCCCTGAAGCTTTCACCTTTACTAAGAAAATGCCTGTACTTTCGGGGAATGCAGAGTCCCTTGACGCTCCTGTTCATTCTGACCGAAATGGTCAGGCTTTTGCCCGTTTCAAGGCTCGTGATCTTTACCTTTGAAAGGTGCTGAATTCTTCCCGAGTATGCAAACTTTGTGGGGCAGAAACGAACGAGCATGTAGGTTTCTCTCGGACAGGGAGCACTAAGCCCTTCGTATCTGATTACGCTTGTTTTAGGTGCACAGCCAATGGCTGTCATAAGTATTGACAGTCCCAATAATAACCTTAACCGCATCAGCCAATAATTTTATAATTTCAGAAACGGTATGGGATACAAAACCGTTGCGGAAATCTTTTCTCAGATAAGCGGATTGTACGACAAGTTTTTAAACTTTGTCAGCGCTGGGCGGATTCATGCGTGGCAGAGGGAGCTCATTTCACTTATGGGGAGCGGTCGGAACATTCTTGATGTGGGAACGGGAACCGGAGAGGTACTTTTAAAGGCAAGGGAAAGATTTAATGGGATTCTTGTGGGACTTGATCCTTCCGAAGGGATGCTCCGCATTGCCAGAAGGAAATGTTCGGAATGTTATTTCCTTCAGGGTCTCGGAGAAGATATGCCCTTTAAGGAGGGCGTATTTGATGCGATCACCCTCTCTCTCGTATTCAGGCACCTTGAGGATCAGAGGAGGTTATTGAGGGATTCGGCAAGGATCTTGAAGGTGGGGGGAGAGATCGGCATCCTTGATGTTAGCAGAATCAGGGGAACGGGTGCCGTTTTGTTCATGATGAGGACACTTTTAAAGCCCGCGGGTCTGCTGATCTTCGGTAGGGACAAGTGGGAGTTTTTTATCCATTCCATTGAAAACAGCCACACAGCGGAGGAGGTTTCCCGAATGCTCAAAGAAGCGGGTTTCGGTGTTAAGGAAGTAAGAAAGAAGCTTTTTGGTTTTATTCACATCATAGTGGGGTCTAAAACTGCCTGAGGAACCTCAAGTCGTTCTCGTAAAAGGTTTTTATGTTGTCAATGCCGTAATAAAGCATTGCAAGCCTTTCAACGCCCATGCCAAAGGCATAGCCCTGGAAGATATCGCTGTCAATGTTGCAGTTTTCAAGAACTGCAGGGTGAACCATTCCGCAACCCATTACCTCAAGCCATCCGGTGTTTTTACAAACCCTGCAACCCTTTTGACCGCAGATCATACAGCCTATATCCACTTCAGCGGAGGGCTCAGTAAAGGGAAAATATGATGTTCTGAACCGGACGGGCAGTTCCTCCTCAAAAAATTCCATCAGGAAGCTCTCAATGACATACCGCATTTCAGGAAAGCTGGCGTTTTCCGATACCACAAGACCCTCTACCTGATGGAACATGGGAGAGTGGGTGGGATCATCATCCCTCCTGTAAACCTTGCCGGGAGCTACCATCTGAATCGGCGGTTCCTCGCTGAGCATTGTTCTGATCTGAACTGGGGATGTGTGAGTCCTCAAGAGGTATCCCTCTTTTTTTATGTAAAAGGTGTCCTGCATATCCCTTGCTGGATGGTCGGGAGGAATGTTCAGTCTGTCAAAGTTGTAATCCTCAAGCTCAACCTCCGGACCCTCCTTAATGCTGAATCCCTTGGATGTGAATATGTTGAGAATTCTCCTGAGGGTTAAGGTTATGGGATGAAGGCTGCCGATGGGTCTGAAAGCGGGGAGGGTTAGATCTTCCCACTCCCTCTTAAGGTTTTCTTTAAGCTTTTCCCTTTTGACTTCTTCTTCCTTTGCCTTAAGGGCTTCTTCTATCTGCTTCTTGACCTCGTTGACCTTCTTACCGAATTCTTTCCTCTCTTGAGGAGGGAGGTCTTTTATTTTTTTGAGAGCTTGAGTTATTGAACCCTTTTTCCCCAGATACTTTGCTTTAATCTCCTGAATTCCGGACAGATCTTTAACCCGCTCAATTTCCGAAAGTGCCGTTTCTCTTATGGACTCAATTTCGGTCATCAGGCGAGAGCCTTTTTGGCGGAGGAGACTATTTTCTCAAACGTCTTCGGGTCCTTTACCACAATATCAGCAAGTACCTTTCTGTTTAGCTCAATCCCTGCTTTTTTAAGACCGTTTATAAATTTGCTGTATGAGAGCCCGTAAGGTCTTACAGCAGCATTTATCCTTGCGATCCACAGCCTCCTGAACTGTCTCTTTCTCTGCCTTCTGTCCCTGTATTCGTAGTACAGGGCGCGCATAACAGCCTCTTTAGCCCTCCTGTAGGAGGAGTGGCGCATCCCCCTGTATCCCTTTGCCAGCTTCAGGATCTTCTTCTTGTGCCTCCTTGAAGAGGGACCTTTTACTCTCACAGCGATGCCTCCTTCACTCGGATCATTAGAATTATACTACTTTTTTCTCTATGTGATAGAGCCACTTATAATGCGATCAAGCTCATCAATTGTTGTGGCACGCAAATTGCTTATAATTTTTAAATCATGGAGGAAAGGGAGATAATCCAATACGCGGAGGAAATCCTCAAAAGGTCCAAAAGGGCTCAGAGGCTTGCATCGGGCTTGCCATCGGGCATTAAAAGTAGAACGCTTGAGATTTGTGCTGAGCTAATCAACACGAAAAGGGAGGAAATAAAAAAGGCAAACTCCAAGGATATTGAGAATGCCCGTAGGATGGGTCTTGCGGGTTCCCTCGTTGACC
>JALSHX010000008.1 GCA_026982025.1 Aquificaceae bacterium
GGTTCCCTTTTGTAGAGGTCCTTCCAGGGGACATAGGAGACGAGGTCTGTGTACTTTAAAACCCTGTGCTTTGCGTCTTTAAGTCCCACGCCGGGGTCGTCAAGCCTGCAGAGGGGCTGGGGATTGAGCATGGCGGCTGCGGGTCCGAAGTCAAAGTTTTTGATCTTAGGTTCACACACCCCGCAGGGGTCTTTTTTCATATGACCGCCGTGAGCACCGTGATGCATTCCTCCGTGCATCATGTGATGACCCTTGCCTCCTCCCGTTCCATGACCCGTGCCGTGTCCCGCGTGGGCTCCTCCGTGGGCTTCCATTCCCCTTTCGGGAGGCTTCCTCAGGGGAGGAATGGGTCCCTCCATTCCCTTTCTCGGTGCGAGGGTTCCCCTCACGAATCCGCTTCTGTCCATAGCCTCCGCAAATATGGTGTAAGCCTTTTCCTCCATCGGTTGAACGATGACATCGTACCTTTCTGCCACCGCTATCCTGAACTCATCCACCTCAACTGGCTGAACATTCTGCCCGTCCGCCTGAACAACCGTCATCTTCAGTCCGGGAATCCTAACATCGTAATATGTCATCGCCGAGGCATTTATGAACCTGAGGCGTATCTTTTCACCGGGTTTGAATATGGCGGTCCAGTTTTCCTTCCACGTGTGTCCGTTCATCAGGAAGGTGTAGGTGGCACCGGTTACATCCGCAATGTCTCTGGGGGACATCCTCATGGTGTTCCACATCCACCTCTCTTTTATGGTCTGAGCAAATCCCTTCTGACCGAAATCCCTGAAAAGGTCAAAGATGGTCCTCTTGTTGTAGTTGAAGTAGCCCTCCGCCTTCTTGAGTCTTGACATGACCCAGTGAGGGTCCTCAAAGGTCCAGTCCGCAAGAACTATTACATACTCCCTGTCGTAGGTGAAAGGCTCGGGCTCCTCGGGATCAATGAGAAGGGGTCCGTAATGACCCAGTTGTTCCTGTAGTCCCGCATGGGAATGATACCAGTATGTGCCGTACTGCTTAACCTTGAAGTGGGCTGTAAACTTATCCCTCGGCTTAATGCCCGGAAAGGTCACACCCGGAACGCCGTCAAACTGATAGGGTAGGAGAATTCCGTGCCAGTGAATTGATGTGATCTCGTCAAGCTCGTTGTACACATTGAGGACCGCTTCCATACCTTCTCTAAGCCTTACAGTGGGTGCGGGGAGGCTGTCGTTTACGGCTATCCCCGTTCCGACTCTGCCGTCAAACTCTACGGGTCTTTTTCTGACTACGATATCGTATATGAGCTTGCCGTCCTTTTCCCTGTAATCTCCGAGCTCAACCCCCTTTGAGGCAACCTTCGGCGAACCGCCGAAGGCGGAAAACAAACCTCCTGCACCGTAAAGTGCGGTTAGGGCGGCACCGCCCTTAATAAAATCCCGTCTTGAAACCATACATATCACCTCCGGCTCATTTTCATGTGAATGATATTGAGTTTCAAATGTGAATTCAATATTTATTTTTTTATATAAATTCTCAAAAAATTAACACATCCGCCTAAAGGCGGGAGCTGTCCCGGAACTGTTAAGGAGCCGTATTTTCCTTCTTACCACCTCCTTGACCTTTTCAATAGCAGGCTTCAAAAGGTCCTCAGGATCTATAATTCCTTTTTCTTCCGCAATAATCCTGCGGACCTCGGAAATAAAAGCTACATTCAGGTCCTCCTTCACATCAACCTTGTTAATCCCCAGCCCGACAGCGGTCCGAACTTCACCGTCGGGTATTCCCGTAAAGTCCTTTACCTCCCCCCCGTACCTGTTAATCTCAGCCACATACTCGTAGTAAAAGGCGGACACTCCCGAGAGGACGAGAGGCATTCCCGTATTCTCCTTAACCTCCCTTATAAGATTTAAGTCCAGCGAAGGTTCTCCTGCCCTCGGTTTAATGCAAAGAGCAGTAATGCCAGTCCTCAGGGTAAACTCCCTAAGGCGGGAAGGCTTGATGCCCTCTGGGATGTCAACAATTGCCTCAACGGACACATCAAGGGGAGCTGATAGTGAAACAATGTGTCTGAGCAGTTCCTCTGCTTCTTCAAGACTAACACCGGAAAGATCCACCCATGCGGAGGTGCAGCCGTGCCTGATACCGCTTAATACCTCCTCCGCGGTCGTGAATCCAACAAGCTGAAGAGATATGGGAATACGGTAACTGTTTGCCATTGAGCGAACAAGCTCGGCAGTATAAACGGAGTTTGAGGGAACCTGAATGAATAGGGGAGCATCCTCTTCCCGTGCGGTTTCAAGTACAGCCTTTAAAATCTCCTGACTTGTCAGGGAAAATCCCCCCACCGCAATTCCAAGCTCACATGCACCCTCTAAAAGAACTCTTCCTGATACAAGGGGCATCAGCCGAACCTTCCGGTGATGTAATCCTCCGTAAGCTTGTTGGAAGGCTTCGTGAACATCCTTTCGGTGGGTCCGAACTCCACCAACTCTCCCATGTACATAAAGGCTGTGTAGTCCGATATCCTTGCCGCCTGCTGCATGTTGTGGGTAACTATAACAATAGTCAGCTTCTCTTTTAGCTGAACCACCAGATCCTCTATCTTTGCGGTGGAGATGGGATCAAGGGCTGATGTGGGCTCGTCAAATAAAAGAACCTCCGGCTGGGGAGCTATTGCCCTTGCGATGCAGAGCCTCTGCTGTTGACCTCCCGAAAGGGAGTAGGCGTTCTCCTTCAGCCTGTCTCTCACCTCCTCCCACAGCGCCGCGCTCCTGAGAGCTTCTTCAACCCTTCCCTCAAGCTCACTCTTGGATTTTATTCCCTTGAGTCTCAGTCCGTACGCTACATTTTCAAATATTGATTTAGGGAAGGGATTGGGCTTTTGAAACACCATGCCGATCCTCATTCTCACCAGAATGGGATCCACATCCCTGCCGATTATGTTGATCCCGTCGGGGTAAAGGATTATCTCCCCCTCGTATCGGTTGCCCGGATATAGGTCGTGCATTCTGTTGAAGCTCCTCAGAAGTGTCGTTTTTCCGCATCCGGAGGGTCCTATAACAGCGGTTATTTTATTTTCTCCTATTTCAAGGTTTATGTCCTTGAGGGCATGGAATTTCCCGTAATAGAAGTTGAAATTCCTTACGAGTATCTTCAGACTTCGCTGAGGCTCGTTCATTTCACCTCTATCTTTTTACAGGAGATATTTTATCACTTTCGCCTTATAACGAATTTTGCAAGAATGAAAAACATCAGGGTTCCGAAGGTCAGAATGAGGGCACTTGCCCACGCCTGACCGTGCCACACCTCATAGGGTCCCATGGCGTACTGGAAGATGGTAACCGTGAGGGAAGCCATCGGCTGGGTGGGGTCAAGGGTGAGGTAGTTGTTGTTAAATGCGGTAAATAGAAGGGGAGCTGTTTCTCCCGTAATTCTGGCTATTCCGAGGATAACCCCCGTCAAAATACCCCTCCTTGCCGCGGAGAGGGAAATGTCTTTTATCACCTGCCACCTTCTGGCACCGAGGGCGTATCCCGCCTCTCTGAGGGAGTTGGGAACGAGCTTGAGGATTTCGTCGGTTGTTATGGCTACAACCGGGATCATTAAGAGGGCAAGAGCTACGGATCCAGAGATTCCCATAAAGTGACCGACGGGCTTTACCATTACCGCATAAACGAGGGTGCCGATAACAATTGAGGGAAAACTTACCATAACATCTGTTATATTCCTCAGGAACTTTACAAATGTAGAGTGGCGCCCGTACTCCGCAAAATATATCCCAGCCCCGATACCGATGGGGATTCCCATGATCGTTGCGAGGGATGTGATTATAAAATGTCCCACAAAGGCGTGCCTGAGCCCTCCTCCCTCAACACCCGGCGGAGCCGGGTCATTTATAAAGAGGGAAAAACTGAGGGATTTAAAACCGTTGAAGAATACATCAAGGAGTATCCACAAAAGCCAAAGCACGCCGTAAATTGCCGTCACAGTTGCAATGGACAGCATCACATAGCTTTTGATTTTTCTGACCCTTACAGTCTTTATCAGATTCCCCGCGGTGTCCATCTTTTTCCTATCCTCTCAAGTATGAGAAACTTAGCAGTCATTAAAAGACCGAAAGACATGAGGAATAGAATGAGAGCAAGGAGAAAAAGGGAGGAGAGGTATATGTCCGAATCCGCCTCCGTAAACTCGTTGGCAATTGCAACGGTAATGGTTGTCAGGGGCTCAAGGAGGCTTTTAGGAATTGCGTGAACATTTCCCGTCAGAAAAGCCACCGCCATGGTCTCTCCGAGCGCTCTGCCGACCGATAGTATCACTCCCCCTATTATTCCGGGAAGGGCAAAGGGAATGACCACATTCCTCACAACCTCCCACTTTGTCGCGCCCAGACCGTAGCCCGCCTCCTTTAATAGGGGAGGAGTCATTTCAAAGGCATCCTTTACGATGGCGCTCATAAAGGGTATTATCATTATTGAAAGGACAAAACCTGATGTAAGGGCATCAATTCCGGTCGGCGCACCCTCAAATAAAACCCCGATCAGCGGGAGTTTTCCAAAAGTGTTTTGAAGGAAGGGCTCAACATGATCAGCCATCAGCGGTGCTATAACGAACAATCCCCACATACCGTAAATGATGCTCGGAATCGCTCCGAGAAGCTCAACAGCAGTTGAGAAGAAGGGCTTGAACCTCTCCGGGCAGAGTTCCGAAATGAAGACTGCAATTCCCACGCTTACGGGAAGGGCTATCATTGAGGAGATGAGAGTCACCAGAAGTGTTCCCACAATGGCGGGAAGGGCACCGAAAACCTCCGATACGGGGTCCCACACTCTCCCGGTTAAAAAGTGCAAGATGCCCGACTTCTCAAGGGCAGGGATAGACTCGTAAATAAGAATGGTCAGCGTGGCAAGAGGAAATAATAGCCCTACGAATACCGCAAAAAATCCGAGGGTTTGGGAAACAATCAGTTCCGGAATGCTGTTTTTTCCATTCACCGGGTCAAATTATATTCTACAAAATAGTGTAAGAAGTGAGGGGCTAAAAACCCCTCACCTGATCCTTAAAAGACTCCGAGTATATTATTTGCACACCTCAGGTTCGTGGGAGGTGGGAAAACATTGGGATCGTAATCGGAAGAAACCTTATTCTTGGCGAACCCCTGACTGTTAACATCATCGGTATAGACGAAGTCAAAAAGACTGGCCCTATCATCATCACAAATTGAGTTTGACAATTTATCAATCTCAAGACCTGCTATACGGGTTAAATCCCAGTTGGTACTAAAACCACTCATATTGTTTGTAACGGTCATATCAAAGTACTTAACCTCGTCACTGGAAATATCAACCCTTGCCAACATGCCTGCGTAGTTTCCTATCTGAGGAGGAAGCTGGAAGGAAATATTTCCGTTGATAATATCAGGGGCTTTAACATTCGTGAGAGCTGTGCAGTTTTGCTGACCCCATGTGCACTTGTAGATATTTATATCCCCGGTTGTGATCCCGTCCGCGTAAACATAAACATCGCCGTCAGGTTTGGTGAAGCGTATGTTGTTTGTCAGGTTGGCATTTACATCTGTATTGTCCGGATTTACCAACTTCCATGTTGAGGTGTCTGAACTTCCGAAGAAGGCGATTTCATTACTACCCTGTGAGCGGTGAAAACAGGTTCCGTAACCTGATAATTCATTAAGGTACTGGGCACCGAGAGTATTGCACATATTCATTACATCCTGAGGTGTTCCTGCAGGAACATTAGTTGCTGATGTTTGCCCTGCTTGAAGGATTTTAAAAGTGCCTCCATCATTCACAAGCACAGCGTCCAGAAGTCTGTGCATCAGGTCATTTGCTCCGTGACCAAAAGCTGTTGTTAGCGCCCCAAATGTTGCCGTAGCCGTGCTACTGCTCTTGGCAGATGAATAGATATTATTACCTATTCTCATATAAAGGTTTCCGTCCGCATCAAGCTCAACCTCGTCAAATTGTGCTGATCCACCGCTTAATGTATCACTATTAAATGCACCGTAATGGGTTAGCGTATTCCCATCATAACTGTAATAATGAACATTAGCGTTATTTAATCCGGTTCTCCCGAGTGCAAAGTAAACCTTTCCGTCTTTATAGACGGCGGTTCTCGTGTTAAAGGGCTGATTTGAACCGAAGGTTATTTTGGACTGTAAAACCTCCTTGCTGTAAGCTCCCGTTTGGAGGTCAACAATGAGAAAGGCTACAACGCCGTTATCCGTATTGTCAACTTCAGGTATGATCGCATACCTGTTTTGATTGTCCGCAAAAAGTAGAGGTGAAAATTCATTAGTCGTTGCATCCTCAACGGAAACCTTCTTAAGCTGTCCTGTGGGGTTTTCTCTTATATTCTGTGCCTGAAGAGAAGATGGATAAGCAACAAAGTAAATGTGCTTAGTATTTGTTCCCCTGTAAGCAAAGATAACATTCCACTGCTGGCTACTCCTAACCGTATTAACTATGTCAGACAGAGCCACATAACTTCCGTCGCAAAAGACCAATCCGAAAAATTCAGTACCGACCAAGAAATAAGCCCCTACGGGTTCAAAGTTTTTGTTAATCAGGGAAACTCCACCGCCGGCTGTCGGCAGTCTCATTAACAGGCGTATTTCCTTAGTGCCTAAATCAACAAAGTATACATTTTGATTGCTACCCGAGTCAATTGCAATGACCGAATTCTTACACACCCGAACGGGAGTTAATTGTTCACTTCCTGCATCGTTTCTTGAAAAGGGAACAAGATTCCCGTTCTGGTCAAGGATCATGTAAAAGTATGTGGGTGGTGAAGTCCAAAAATTATCTCCTTCAAAGAGAACCCTCTGAAATTCA
>JALSHX010000009.1 GCA_026982025.1 Aquificaceae bacterium
TAACCCTTCAGGGATTCTCTGTAAATATCAAAACCCTTTGAGGTTCCTATCCTGTCCGCTCCCGCTTCAATCATGGAAAGGGCGGATTTCAGGTCCTTTATCCCCCCAGAGGCTTTAACCCTTAGCTTCCCCCTTCCTGCCTCTTTGAGGAGGCGAACATCATCCTCCGTCGCACCCCCTTCTGCAAAGCCCGTTGATGTTTTAACGAAGTCCGCTCCCGCTTCAAGAAGAATCTCAACAGCCCTGACCTTCTGGGCATTGTTTAAATAAAATGTTTCAATTATAAATTTTGTAACTACGCCCGCGAAGCGGGCGTGTCTTGTGATTGCTTTTACTTCTTCCTCAATGTACCGGTAATTCCCGTAGACGAGGGCAGAGATGTTTAAGACCGTGTCAACCTCATCACAGCCATCTTCAATTACCTGCTGGACCTCAAAAATCTTTGTTTCCTTTTTTTGATAACCGAGGGGAAATCCCACCACCGAACAGAGCCTGATTCTTGACCCTATTACTTCCCGTGCCTTTCTGACATAAAAGGGTGGAACGCAAATGGAAAAGAAGCCGATTTGGGCAGACTTCTCTGCAAACTCAACGAGCTGTTTTTCTGTTATGTCGGGCTTAAGGAGAGAATTATCAATGTATTTTCTGATGTCCACCTATATTATTAAACTATGGTTAGAGATATCGTGACATATCCGGCTGATGTGCTGACCAGACCGACACGGAAGGTAGAGGAATTTGACGGAAGTTTGAAGGAGTTAATAAGGGACATGTTTGACACCATGTACTCTGCGGAGGGTGTGGGTCTTGCAGCGAACCAGATCGGCGTCTCCCTGAGGGTTATGGTTATTGACACCGCTTTGAAAGAGGATGTCCCCGATATAAAGCTCGTACTGATCAATCCGGAAATAAGTAGCAGTGAGGGAAGGATTAAGTTCAAAGAGGGATGCCTCTCATTTCCCGGTCTGAGCGTTGAGGTGGAGAGGTTTGAGAAGGTGGAGGTCAAGGCTTTAGACGAAGAGGGGAGAGAAAAGGTTATTCACCTTGAAGGGTTCCCTGCCATCGTTTTTCAGCACGAATTTGACCATCTTGAAGGAATAACATTCCTCGATCGGCTGAGCGGATGGAGGAGGAGAATCGCACTTGAAAAGTACAAAAAACTCCAAAGGGAGGCTCAGAAGGTTTAAATGGGTGTGAGTGCTCTCCCCTTTAAATCTCTCAAGGATTACTTCCTGTCAAAGTACGGTAGGAGAGTTCAGAAAATAACCGTGGCACTTCCGTTTACATGTCCCAACAGGGACGGAACGAAGGCTCGGGGCGGATGCACCTTCTGTGCGGAAGGGTCAAAACCCTCAATGCTTGATTCCTCCGTTCCCCTTGAGTTGCAGATAAGACAAGGTATTGAGAGGGCAAGGAGAAAGTACGGCAGAGACATACTTTTTATGGTTTACTTCCAGTCCTACACAAATACCTACGCTGATGTCGGTACTCTAAAAGAACTTTACGATGTTGCTCTTTCCTTTGATGGTGTGATCGGTATTGATGTGGGGACAAGACCCGACTGCGTCCCGGATGAGGTGCTTGACCTTCTTGAAGGGATAGGGAGAAGGGGTTATGAGGTCTGGGTAGAATACGGGCTTCAGTCTGCAAACTTCGAGACCCTCAAGAGAATTAACAGGGCTCACGGAGTCTCGGACTTCGTCTCCGCGGTTCTCAGAGCAAAGGAGAGAGAAAACCTCAATGTCTGTGCCCACATTATCTTGGGTCTACCCGGTGAGGACGATGAGGATGTCATTGAAACTGCAAGACTTTTGAGGGTTTTAAAGGTTGACGGTGTTAAGATCCATCCCCTGCACATAATCAAGGGGACGGTAATGGCACTCCAGTATGAAAGGGGCGAGATTTCAACAATCACCCTTGAAGAGTACGCAAAGCTGTGTGCAAAGGTCATAAAAATTTTGCCCCGTGATGTCGTAATACATCGTATTACAGGGGAAGTTGACAGGGACCGCCTTATAGCACCCGAATACTGCGATCCGTCTATGAAAAATAAAGTGATTCAAGAGGTCATAAAAGCTATAGAAAAAGAATGAAGAAGCATCATTGGGCTCTCGCATCTCTTGTGGTCAATATGGTGCAGTCTTCCTTAAAGTTCGTTGCGGGTTTTTTGACAGGAAGCCTGTCCCTCATGGGAGAAGCTCTCCACTCCTTATCGGACACTATGGCTTCAGTAATTGCCTACCTATCCATCAAATTCTCGGAAAAAAAACACGAGAGGTTTCCCTACGGTCTCTATAAGCTTGAGAACATAGGAGCCCTCGTGATTTCAGGGTTTTTACTTCTTTCCGCTTACGAAATAGGTCACAGGGCTTTAAGGGGTTCTGTGGAAATTCATCGGGATTATCTACCCGTAGGTTTGGGAGTTGTGGTCTTTTCCCTCATCAGCTCCCTGACCCTATCCTTCCTTGAAAGGAGGGCGGGCAAAAGGCTCGGATCCCCCACTCTTATTGCGGATTCTTATCACACCCTGACGGATGCACTCGGGTCCACCCTCGTTTTGGTCAGCCTGAGTGCTGTTTACTTGGGATATAACTACGACAGATACTTTGCCCTTGCGGTAGTCGGAATTATTCTCTACACAGCCTTCGGCATGATTAAAACACAGCTTGGAGCAATTCTTGACATATCCGCGGATGAGGAAACGGTTAGGAGGATCAGGGAGGTCATTCTTTCCTTCAGGGAGGTTGAAAAGATTAAGCGCCTCCTTGTCAGGAGTGCGGGTGGAAAGCTGTTCGTTGATGCGGAGATACTTCTTAAACCCGGCAGTTTTATGAGGAGTCATTCAATAGCTGATGCAATTGAGGAGAAAATAACCAGAAACGTGGACAATGTGGAGATGGTTTTCATCCACTATGAACCTGCCAACGGAAGCAGGCTGAGGATCGCCGTATTTTCCGCCGAAAACGACGGTCTTTGCAGGGACTTTAAAAATGTTAAAAGAATGTACATCTTTGAAGAGGGAAAAGGAAAACCTCATATTAAAGAAGTTGAAGTTAAATCGGAGGAGGATGTTGCAAAGATTCTGGTGAGGGAAGGAATTGACATAGTTATTTGCGGACATCACCCTGAAAGTGCGAGGGCAAAGTGGATACTTCATAAAAATGGGATTTTCGTCTGGGAAACTGATAGCGACAACATATACGAAGCCCTTTCTGAGGTCTCAAAACTCAAACTGAGCGGGTCAGAGAAAAAGTGAGATAATCAGGGGAGGAAGGAAGTTCAGGCTTTTGACATCCTCCAGGATACCCCACAGCTTCAAAGCGATGAGAATCATCAGTCCCCCGCCGATAAACAGGCTGTTTGCCATAGATTTTTCACTTATGAATTCTCCGAATAAGAAGGCAAGCAGGGTGATTGCTCCCTGATAGACCAGAACATATATGGAAGAGAAAATAACCCCCCTTCCGAGGGATGATGCAAGGATGGTTGAGGAGATGCCGTCCATTGTTGCCTTTGAGAGTATGAGACTGCTGTCACCCTTTGCCCCTTCAAGGATACAGCCAAGGAGGGTCATAGGACCCACGGTAAAGAGGAGTGAGGATGTTATAAATCCCCTTGTAAATTCTCCGCCTCCCCTTGAAAGGGCTTCAACTTTACCTTCAATGTTGATAATGTAGCCTATGGCTGTGCCCAATATGATTATTAAAAATACTTTGAGGGTTTCGGGTTTATTTTCAAGAATCAGCTTAACTCCCAGGAGGAAGGTAAAGAGTCCTATTCCGTGAATTACTCCGTTTTTTAACATAGGATTTAGCATTGAAGAGCCTTTAATACCCAGATAGCTCCCGAGCAGAATGAGGATTACATTCACCACGGTGCCGAATCCGGGGAACATGGGTCAGGAGTCTTCCTTTGTACTGCTCTTTGCCTGAGAGAGTATGTCTTTCATCATCTTGAAGACGAATTCGGATCTATCGTCAACCCTGTACCTGCTGATGACAGCTTCTTTTGCCTTCATGCCAATTTCAAGGGCTTCTTGAATGTTATCAAGGTAATATAGAACCTTCTCTTCAATATCTGCCCTGTCAAGAGGCATGTAGGTGACGATTTCCTCACCCGGTGTAAGAAAGCCCGGCAGTGTTCCTCTGTAATCAATCAACCCTGCACTACCCATTGCTGACACTTCAAGGGGAGTAAATCCTATTCCGGTGGGTACAGTCTGGGGAAAGCTCATGACCGTAAGGTAAGAGTTTCCGTATATCTTCAAAAGGTCCTGATATGATTCAACCTTAATGTTTTCGTGATCCTCTCTGAGCTGACCCTGAAAGTCTCCGACAACCTTCAGGTTGATTCCTTCAAGGAAGTTCAGTATGTACCACCTCTTTCTCATGGATGCGTAAATTGAAATGTCATTAAGAAGCCTCATGAATGCGGTTTCGTCCTTTTTCTTCCACTCGTTAAATTCCTGCTGAAACTGGGGATTGAACAGGCTCAGAATAAACCCCACCGCGGTTAGCACATTTACTTCTGGGTTCCGGAACATATACTCTCCCGCTTCCATAAACAGGGGGAAGATGTTTTCTGGGAGGTTTGAGCGAACAGAGTTTGCAATTATCTCGGGGTCTATCGCGGGACCGAGAAAAATTATGTCGTAGTCTCTTTCAGCGGATGGGTCGGGAAAGACCGAGAAGTCAAGGAAGGGAGTGATGTAGCTGATGTTTTCAACTCCCATCAGCTTGAGACTGTCCACATACTTGATGTCAGTGACTAAGGCAACCATGTTGCGGTTCTGTGAAAGTCCGTGAAGGTTCGGAAAGTGGAGAAGGGGATCCTCGGTAAAAATTGAGAAGTGAACAAATCCGAAGAGGTCGTGCAAAGGCATCTTCTTACCGTCCTGTTCGCCGACGATAATTCCCGTTCCGTTAATGTCAAGGGTAAATTGTGGCTTGAATTCCGTCAGCTGGTCCACCGTATCCTGGACTTTTTCGGGATTCAAATTAACCTCTTGAACCTCAACCCCCCTTGCTTTGAGGTCTCCCAGAAGTGCATTTACATGCCTCAGAGATCCTTCAAGTTCTCCTGCTTTGATAAAGGCGAGCTTCATGACTTTTCAATTATAACGAAAAAGTCCTGTCCATTTTTTCCTCCTTGATTCGCTCAATTTCATCCCCCAGAGCTTTTCCTTCAAAACCCTTAGCCTTGAGAGAGTCCACCTCGTTCCTGCTTACCCTTATCTTTCTGAGGTTTTCAATGAATAGCTTTACCCTTTCTCTTGCTTCGGGCTTGATCATCAGAAGGAGAAGAATTCCTGTATGAAAGTTTTTAAGTAATTTGTAAAGTTGGGACGGCTTTGAAGCTTTAACTATCTTCTTAATTAACCCCTCAAGAGTGTACAGGTGAGGGAGGTTTTCCCTTGTCCACGATGGAGCGGAAATGTCATTGAGGAACTTCCTCGCCGTTTCCTGCTTCACGAAGGAGAGTATAAATAGAAGGTAGAGCCAGCCGTAATCTATTCTCTCCTCAGGAAACTCAAGAAAGTGCCAGTCAACTACCTTTTTTAACTCCTCAATTTCCTGAATTATCCTCTCCTTCCACTGGAATCCCTCTATGACCTCCTCCAGTACCCCGAATTTTTTGTATAGGTGGAGTAGTTCAACTATTCTTTCCTCTTTGAGTGCGAGGCGAACTTCTGAAATAACCCTTCCCCTCGGAGCCTTCCTAAGCATTCCAGCCTCAACTGCATGAGTTAGAAGGGAGGAGGTGTTTTTTGAGAGGTTGAAGTCAAGCCTTGCAGCGAACCTGAGAGCTCTGAGGATCCTTACGGGATCCTCAATGAAGCTCACAGGATGAATGACCCTTATTAATCTTTCCTTGATGTCCCTGAACCCTCCGAAGTAGTCTATAAGCTCGCCGAAGGACCCGGGGTTAACCGAGATCGCCATAGCGTTTATGGTAAAGTCCCTTCTTATCAGGTCCTCTTTTAGTGATGAAGGTTCAACTATGGGATAAGCACCGGGGCTCGGATAGGTTTCTCTTCTTGTTGATGCAAATTCAACCTTCAGGGAGTCTATTTTAAGATGGGCTGTTCCGAATTCTTCAAAAGGATGGCATTCAACACCGTGCCTTTTGGCAAACTCTCTTGCGAGTTCAATAGCCGGTCCTTCAACAACAAAGTCAACATCGTAAATGGACCTTCCCATGATGAGGTCCCTCACTACTCCCCCGACGAGGTACGCCTTTAATCCCATTTCCTCCGCCAATTGACCTACTTGCCTTGCAACGGTTTCAATAGGTTCACCGACCTTTACCTTTCTTCGTGCGGACCTTAATTGGGAGAGGTCCTCCTTCATCCTCTGAATGATGTCAAGCCTCGTTATTACCCCGACGAGTTTGCCCTCCTTAACGACGGGAATGAGCTTTTGACCGAACTTGGCAAGGATTTCTTCCGCCGTCCAGAGGGGGTCTTCCGGATTGAGAACAGTAATGTCCGAGTTCACAAACTCCTTTATGGGTGATCGGGCAAAGTTTTTGGATATTTTCATAAGGGACTTCTTGGATATTATTCCCTTCACCCTGCCTTGGCTGTCAACTACAGGAGCGGTTGCAAATCCCCTTTCCGATAGCTCCCTCAGGGCACTGGAGACCTTTGTTGATTCTGTAAGAAAAAAAGGAGGTGTATTCATTATATCTCCTACTCTGTATCCTTCTGCTCCTTCCCTCATGAGGATTCTTTTTATAACCGTCTTGACCCTCTGGGCGGAGACGTTCTCCAGCTTTACCGAGCCCGCTTCGGGATGACCGCCCCCACCTATCC
>JALSHX010000010.1 GCA_026982025.1 Aquificaceae bacterium
GAGCGGAGGTTGATGTCATTCTCATCGGAGATATTCCCTGAACCTTGAGAAGTTAACCAGCTTTCCGGCTATTTCCTGCCGTTTGCTCTGAGCCTTTTCAATGAGGAAATTGAGCATTTTAAGGATCTCTTCAGCCTCCTGTGTGGAAAGGTCGGAAAAGTCTGTTGAGGAAATTTCCTCAAGGGAGGTCAGGAGTTTATCATACTCTCCCTCCTCAAGGTAAACCTGACACCCTGATAGCTTTTCCTTAATCTCTTCCAGCGTTGACCTTTTCACCTTTCTTTGTTCCTTTGCTTAAATTCTTTTCCGCTTCCTCCCATGCTTCCCTTAACTCTATAAGTATATCCCTGATTTTACTTAGGATTTCAATGTCATTTTTCATATTTGCTTTGACAATTTCGTCAATTAAAACCTCGTAAATCTGGTCAAGGTTTTTAGATATTTCCTTCCCCCTCTCGTAATCAATTGACGCCCTGAGAACTATCAGTATGTCCATAGCCCTCGTCAGGTTCTCTGCCTTTGACTTCACATTTTCAAGGGAGTCAAGACCCCCTTGGATTGACTCAATTGCAGAATCTATGCAATGAATAGCCTTGTCATAAAGCATAACCACCAGCTGGAGGGGGCTTGCGTTCTCCACAAGATTCTGAAGATAAACATCAGCGGGGCTCATCGGTTATCACCTCCCGTCATCTCAGAAAGGCTCACAATGAACTGCCTGAACCTTTCCCTCAGCTCCTGAGCCTGAGCGATGAACGCCTCAAGCCTTGCGAACTCCCTTCTTAGGATAGCCTCCTCCTGAAGGAGCCTCTGTGAAAGGGATTCTATCCTTGCGTCTATGTTCTCTATTCTGTCGTTGAAGGAATTTTCAAAGCTCTTAAAGACATCCTTCTGAGATTCAAGAAACACGGAATAGGATGTCTTGAGTTTCTCAACCATCTCCTTAACTTTATCGGGATCTGATTCAAGGAGTTGAGTGAGTTTATCATTCTGGAGGCTGATCTTTCCCGTATCTCCGTCGTAATCAATGAGACCGAGGTCTATGAGGGGTTCAAGTCTGTCCGTTATGCCTATGCTAACCCCTCTTATAGTTCCGTCTCCGGGGAAGATGGCGTTTTCTCCGGCGGTCAGGGAACCTACCGTTTCAACGATTGAGTTGAAGTTTTTAACAAAACTTGAAAGAAAGTCTGAAACCTTTGAGTAATCGTCAGATACGGTTACCGTTGATGTTCCCGTGTCCTTAACGCTTATGGTAATACCGGAAATGACATCGGCAAACTCATTGGAGGGGCTCGTTACCGGCGAGCCAGAACCTATCACTATCTCCGCATTCTGAGAACCCTGAAGGGTATCCATGCCCGATCCCAGCTCAGAGGGAAGACCGCTGACGGAGATGGCATATACACCCCCCGCGGTGTCCGTCTCCACGCTTGAGGCTGAAACATCCGCTTCAGAGAGCATAAGCCTGTAATTGGTCCCGTCAAAATAAACCGAAGCCCTTACCCTCTCCTGAGCGGAGTTTATTGAGTTCACGAGGTCCTCAAGGGTCTGCCCAGCGGAGTAATCAATATTAAAGGTTTCGGTGCCCGATCCAGTGTCATAGGTAATGGTCAAGGTTCCCGAGGATCCGAAGGTTCCACTAAGGTCCGTAAAGCCTCCATTTGAAACTCTGATCTCAGCCTGAGCAAGCTTGTTAACTGTGACGGAAAACTCTATGGACGGAGCATTCTCGGCTACACTGACGGATAGGACCTTATCGTCGGAGGCCGTTCCTTTTTTGGAGCGGAAAAGGTCTTCCACCGAAAGGTTTTCAAATATACCGAGAAAGGAGGAAATAGCACCTGAAAGGTTAGAAAGGGAGGAGAGCTTCGCCTGCACGAGGGCTTTTTCCTGCTGGAGCCTTTGAAGGGGGATGGCTCTTATTTGCATGAGCTGGTCAACCATTGCACCCCCGTCAAAGTTAGCTCCCGTTAGTCCGGAAATTGACAGCTCTCCCGCCATACCTCAAACCCTCTCACTCAAAAACACTCCCAGCATCTGATCAATCCTCTTCATTATTTGAAGCAGGTGTTCGGGAGGAATCTGTCTTATTAGCCTGTTGGTGTCCCTCTCAAAGATCTTGACTACCGGAATCTCAAGCTGGTCGTCAATATCAATCTTCAGATAGCGGTTCAGGTAATCAAGCTTTTTGCGAATTTCCTGAATGATCTTCTGAAGCTCCTCATTGGATACCCTGATGCTCTCCTCAACCTGTGAACTTCCTTCAATGGCGTCCTTGAGAACACCCTCAAGAATGACGTTCTTCTGGGCACTCCTTACAACCTGAGTTGCCTGTCTTATAAGTTCAAGGTCAACCTCGCTTCCCTTGCTTACCACCCTCATCTCATCTGCTCCTTAAAAGGGGGAGGCAGGGCGCCTCCCCTCAGTGTCATTACCTTAGGAGCTGTAGCACGAGCTGGGGCAGGGTGTTAGCCTGTGCGAGCATCGCCACACCCGACTGCATCCTGATCTGCATGGTGGTGAAGGTGGTCATCTCCTTGGAGAAGTCCACGTTCCTTATGACATTCTCCGCCTCATTGGTGTTGTCCATCGCAACCTTCTGGGCGTCGTAAATGGACTGGAGGTTGTTCATGACGGCGCCGATTTGCGACCTGACGGTATCAACTTTACGTATAGCCATATCAATAATCATCAGGGCTTTTTCTGCATCAGCATTCGTAAATACATTAATTGAGTAAAGGTTTTGCAAACCAACCTGACTTCCAGAAGAATAGTCAAAGTTTAGACCCTCATTAGCTGAAGTTCCGTTGTCTGAAACACCGTTGTAGCTTATGCTGAATGCATTGGGTGAAGATATATATATCTTTCCCGTCTTTGCAACTTGTGAGTATTGAGCGGTAGAGACATTTGTAGCAGTCACCGTAGATCCACCCTCAAGGATTTGAGACAGATCCACACTTATATCAACCGTATCCGTTCCACTCGTTCTTTGCGTTACCACCTCAATGCCAATAGTCTCACCGTTAGTAGTTACAAGCTTTAGCTTTCCATTATCATCTATAGCCGTAATGGGTGCTCCTGCCAATCCCGCTTGACCATTTATGTTATTCACAAGTTGAGACAGTGAAACAGTTGTGACATTCACCGTATCTGCGCCTCCAGCAACAGCGGTAGTCGTTACCGTTGCAAGGTCTACTGTAAATGACTTTGAACCATCTCCAATATAAAAATTCAATTTAACAGTAAATGTACTAGCCGAATCATTATCAGTGTTCAATGATGCTGAAACAACGCTTGTGGTGTAAGTGTTTGCAACGCTTTCATTACTTGCAGTAGCAGTTATCCCCTCATTTTGGAGCGTCTGGTTAGAATTTATGGCTTGAGCAAGCTTTGCAGCATCAACAAGTTCTGGTGTAGCTGAACCTTGATAAACAGTTACAGAGCCTATACTTACATTTTCAGAAGTTCCTGAAAGGACAAAGTTACCATTATTAACAGTGTTTAACTGGTTTAGGAAGTTAGAAAGTGAACCTCCGGTCGCAGAAAAGCTGACAATTGAACTTGTGGCTCCTTGGCCTGTTGCGATGTAGGCTCCGAGTGAAATAGCCCGCAGGTCAGAAATTGACACATCAACTTTCTGGTCAACTCTCGGACCGTAGTGAATGTATTTACTCTGAAATGAACCATCAAGAAGTCTTAAGCCGTTGTATTCGGTATCTGTACCTATCTTTTGGATCGCATCAACAAGATTTTGGATTTCTCTTTGGAGTGCCGCCCTTGCATTAGGATCATTAATATCATTGGCAGCACTCTGAGCCTTAACATAGATCTGCTTAAGCTTGTTGTAAATCTGTCCAGCGGAGTTCTCTGCGATCTGGAGTGCGGAAATTCCCGTCTGGATGTTTCTGTTTCCCTGCTCAAGGCCGGCGGAGACAACGGCAAGCTGGTCTGCGATGAACAAGCCTGCGGAATCATCCGCAGCGTTCAAAATCCTGAGACCCGTTGAGAGTCTCAGCAGCGACTTCCCCATGAGGCGGTTGTTCGCCTCAAGTGCGGTCTGCGTGACCGCCGATGAGTAGTTAAAGTTGATTCTCAGGGCCATGGCTGACACCTCCTTAAGAAGTTTTACTGATTTTTTATATCGGCGGAGGAAATAAGATTTTTAGCATAGGTTAAAATACTGCCTATGGCTTATCGTCTCCCAACTCTTGATGTTCCTGAGGTTAGACCGGAGGAATTAATTCCCGAAAAGTACAGAAGAAAAGCCCTCAACATAGCCTCAATTCCTGAGCTGAAAGCGGTCAGAAAGTTCACAAACCTATCACACAAAAACTACTCAGTTGACACCACAATGGTTCCGCTCGGGTCCTGCACCATGAAGTACAACCCCCGCATTAACGAGGAGATTGCAAATATTGAAAGCTTCAGGTGTGCTCATCCTCTAACTCCGGAGGAGTTTATTCAGGGAACCCTTCGGGTTGCCTATGAACTTAAAGAATTATTGAAGAAGCTGGGAGGATTTGCTGAGGTCTCCCTTCAGCCCGCAGCAGGCTCTCAGGGGGAGCTCCTCGGCCTTCTGCTCATTCTCGCATACCACAGAGATAAAGGCAATAATCACAAGACGGTTGTTCTTATCCCTGACTCAGCCCACGGCACAAATCCCGCTTCCGCCGCAATATGCGGTTTTCATGTGAAAACTGTTAAGAGCGATAAAAACGGAGAGCTTGACTGGGATGATTTTATGAAAAAGCTCGGAGATGATGTTGCATGTCTGATGATAACGAATCCCAACACCCTCGGGATATTTGAGAGGAAGATAAAAGAAATGGCTTATGAGCTTCACAAAAGGGATGCTCTCCTTTACATGGACGGAGCAAACTTCAACGCAATCGTGGGCATGGCAAAGCCCGGGGATTGGGGAGTTGATGTAATGCACTTTAACCTTCACAAAACCTTCTCAACCCCTCACGGTGGAGGCGGTCCCGGTAGCGGTCCCGTTGGCGTTTCTGAAAAGCTAAAGCCGTACCTTCCCGTACCTCAGGTGGAGTTTGACGGAAAGAGGTACTACCTCAACCATGACATACCCAAAACGGTAGGAAGACTGCTCGCCTTCCACGGCCACTTCGGCGTTTGGATACGCGCCCTTGCCTACATCCTGACCTACGGTTCGGAAATAAAAAAGGTGGCGGAATATGCAGTTCTTAATGCAAGATATCTGAGACACCTGCTCTGGGGAACACTTGCCGATCCCTACGCCCATGTCCCCTGCATGCACGAGTTTGTCCTCTCCTGCTCTCCTTTATTGAAGAAGGGAACCAACGCCTACGGCGTTGCCAAAAGGCTCCTTGATTACGGATTCTACGCACCAACGGTTTACTTCCCCCTCGTTGTCCGCGAAGCCCTGATGATTGAACCCACTGAGACTGAAAACCCCGAAACACTCAGGCGCTTTGCGGAGGCGATAAAGACCATAGTTAAAGAAGCCTCAGAGGACTCCTCAGTTCTAAACGGAGCGCCTCACACCATACCTGTCAAAAGAATAAAGGAGGCGGAGGCAAACAGAAAGCCTATATTTAAGCTTAAGGATTAAAGGGACTTAACCTTTTCAATTACCTCGTCGTAATTGGGCTCCTGAGTGATCTCGGGAACAAGCTGTTTGTAAGCCACCTTTCCGTCCTTGTCCACTATGAAAACAGCCCTTGCAAGGATTCCCTTGAGAGCACCTTCAGCTATAACAACGCCGTACTTTTCCATGTCCCTGTACCTGAAGTCACTCGCAACCGTTACATTGCCAATGTTGAAGCTCTCGCAGAACCTCTTTTCCGCGAAGGGGAGGTCCATTGAGACAACAGTCACATCAACGGAATTTCCCAAACCCGCAACCATCTCGTTGAACTTCTTGGTTTCCGTCTCGCAAACGGGCGTATCAAGAGAGGGAACGGTGATAATTAGCTGAACTATTCCCTTTGCCCCTCCTATTCTCTTTTCCTCAAGGTCCTTGGTCACCACAGTAGCCTCCGGTGCATCGTCTCCCACACCGATGGAAGGACCGACGAGGCTCACTGTATTGCCTTTGAGCGTAACAGTTTCAGCCATGGCATACACCTCCTCCTTTAATTTTTGACACCTGAATTGTACCAGCTTTGAGAAGTTTTTTTAATGTTAATTGTCATATATAATCATAGTGGCTATGGCGGAAAGGGAGCAAATAAGCTTTGAAGATTTCCGGAGGATAGATCTAAGGCTTGCAAAGGTTTTATCAGCACGCAGGGTTGAGGGCTCCGACAAGCTCATTGAGCTGAGGGTATCTCTCGGTGGTGAGGAAAGAACCCTTGTAGCTGGTATTGCAATGTATTACAAGCCGGAGGATCTTGTAGGTAAGAAGATAATGATGGTTGCCAACCTCAAGCCCAGAAAGATTTTCGGAATTGAGTCCCAGGGCATGATCCTTGCCCTCTCCGACGGCGATACCCTTTCCCTCATCGTTCCCGAAAGGGATGTTAAAGAGGGAACGAGAGCTACCTGATAGATGTTTAAAGTTATTCCCCTGCTGGTTTTCAGCTTAGCTTTCGGCTGGGATACAGAGGAAATATTTCGCCACATTCAGGAGGGAAATCTTAATAAAATCCGTAAGGAGATCAAAAGTTCCAATGTAAGCAAGATCAGGGATAACCTCGGAACCCATCCCCTTCATGTGGCGGGAGAGTTCGGCAGGTTTAAAATAGCGGAGTACCTCATTAAAATCGGCTCGGACCCCAATGTTAAAGACAGGTACGGGCACACTCCTCTTCACTTTGCCGCAAACAACGGG
>JALSHX010000011.1 GCA_026982025.1 Aquificaceae bacterium
GATCCCGATTCTCTTCCCCGGGATGTGGAAGTTACCCATTTAAACCTTCTTGATCAGACGGTTGAAGGAATACGCCACAGGGTTGAGCCTGTTTTCGCTGTTCAGTATCACCCCGAGAACTCCCCGGGTCCACACGACTCTTACTACCTTTTCAGGGAGTTTGTAGAGCTTGCAAAATCCTCGTAATTTCTTCTCTTTTATTTCTGAAGCTTGCCCTGTTGCAAATAAGCCAACCGCTGGAGTGATCAATGACCTCAATTTCAACGAGTCCGTTCTCTTTTAGGGTTCTTCCCGTCTGAACAAGGTCAACTATAAAATCCGCGATGCCCAGAACCGCACCCAGTTCTACGGAACCGCTCATCTCAATTATCCGTGGGGAAATACCTTTATTTGTGAAGTGCTTTTTTGTAATGTTAGGATACTTTGTGGCGACAACGGGCGAGTTGCACCGTTCCAGAATTTTTCTGCTCTCGGGTTTTCCCGCAACGGATATTCTGCAGGCTCCCAGCTTTAGGTCAAGCAGTCTGTAAACATCGGGATTTTTTTCAAGGTAAACATCCAATCCGCATATTCCGAGGTCTGCTGTGCCAGATTCAACATAGAGAGGGAGGTCAAGGGGCTTTACGAGCAGGAGCTCAACTCCGTCAAGGGAAACGGTTAGCTTTCGCCCCTCCTCAATTTTTTTTCTGATGACATTCCTCTCAAAAAGCAGGTCAACAGATTCCTGAAACAGCCTTCCCCTTGGAATTGCGATGGTGATCATTTCATTCTCGGCTTGATCCTTATGAGAACCTCGTCGGGATTGACGCTCTCCCCCACCTGAACGAGTATCTCCTCAACCACGCCCTCAACGGGTGAGTGAATCTCGTTTTCCATCTTCATTGCTTCAACCACCAGAAGCACATCACCCTCTTTAACTTCCTGACCCACGCTCACCTTAATGTTGACCACCTTTCCGGAGATGGGAGAGGTTATGTCACCCACATCAACGGGCTTTGGTCTCTTGGGTTGAACCGGTGCACCCTGCGCTATTTCGTAGCCCGCTCCGGAAACCTCAACCTCTCTTATGGGCTGAAGCACGACCTCTTCAAGCCTGCCGTCAAGGCGTATAAAGAAGGTTCTACCTCCTGCGGTTTCGTCTCCCCTTCCTGCAATCTGAACATGGTACTGCTCGCCGTGAACCGTGATGTTGAACTCAACGGGGGCTTTATCGGGCAGGGAGTCCTCTTCAAGCTCCGGCGGAGCTTCCGGGGGCACCTCGCCTCTTTCAGCCTTTTCTCTCCACTCAAAGAATTCTTTAGCTACCACAGGAAAAAGAGCGTAGGAAAGAACATCTTCTTCTGTCCTTGCACCCTGCTCCTTTGCCTCCTTCCTTATCTGTTCAAGCTCCGGCTCAAGAAGGTCCGCGGGTCTTTTGTCGTATATGGGTTCTTCATCGCCAAGGATTTTCCTGAGCACCTCTTCTTTTATCGGTGCGGGGGGTCTGCCGTAGAGACCTTTGACATAGTCTTTGGTTTCTTTTGTAACCACCTTGTACCTCTCACCGTGCAGGACATTCATAAATGCTTGAGTTCCTACGATCTGACTTGTCGGCGTGACGAGTGGGGGATAGCCGAGGTCTTCCCTTACCTGAGTTACCTCCTTAAGAACCTCCTCAAGCTTGTCCTCAAGATTCTGCTCCCTGAGCTGGTTTATAAAGTTTGTGATCATACCTCCGGGGATCTGGTGTAGCAAAACTCCCACATCCGGATAAGGGGGAAGAACATCAAACTTTCTGTACTTTTCCCTGACCTCTCTGAACATATCGCCTGCCCTCTTGTAGAGCTCCGCGTCAACTCCTATCTGATAGCCGAACTCCCTGAGAACATAGATCATAGTCTCCCCCGGAGGGTGGGAGGTCTGGCAGGATAGAGAATAGAAGGATGTGTCAATCATATCCGCACCCGCTTCTATGCCCTTTATCTGAGCCATCTGGGCAAGATCCGCTGTTGTCTGGGTGTGAAGGTGGACGGGATGATGGGGGAATTCACTCTTTAAAGCTGAAACGAGGTCGTAGCACATCTTGGGCGAGAGGAGACCCGCCTGATCTTTTATTGATATTATGTCAATACCCATGTCAACGAGTTCTCCCGCGACTTTCACATAATACTCAACGGTGTGTACCGGACTTATGGCGTAGGAGAGAACTCCTTTTACAACTCCTCCCACCTTTTTTGCAACCTCAATGGACTTTTTCATGTTTCTCGTATCGTTCAGGGCATCAAAGATTCTGAACACCTTTATGCCGTTGTCAAAGGCTTTCTTAACAAATTCCTCTACGACATCATCAGCATAATGCCTGTATCCAACAACATTCTGTCCTCTCAGGAGCATTTCAAGGGGTGTGTTCTGTGCGGTTTCCCGAAACCTTCTTAGCCTCTCCCAGGGGTCCTCCCTCAGAAAACGAAGACATACATCAAAGGTGGCACCTCCCCAGACCTCAAGGGACCAGAATCCGCACTTATCAAGAACTTCAAGTATTTCAATCATGTCGTCCGTTCTTACTCTCGTAGCAAGGAGGCTCTGAATTCCGTCCCTGAGGGATACATCGGTAATCTGGATCTCCTTCATTCCCGTCTCCACAAACTCATAGTATAGACCTAAAAGTATAAAATGAAAAGCTATCGGAGTTTCACAGGAGGTTTTTCAAAACATTGATAGCGGAGCGGTAGCCAAGCTCAAAAAGCTCATCCGCCCTGTTCACATCAAGAGGAGAAAACTTTACTATGTCAGGAACAATAACAACATCGCAGAGGTCCTTTCTCTTTTCCACATTTGACCTAACAGCGAGAAAGAAACTCCTTAGAAGGATGCTTACCAGCCCTCCCGGTCTTTTAACCTTTTCAAGGGGGTTCACATCCACGCCTATTTTCAATCCTTCGGATTTTTCAAGGGGTTCCACCGGGAGGTTGTTCATAACTCCGCCGTCAATGAGGGCAAACTCCTTATATCTTACGGGCTCAAAGATTCCGGGGAGTGCACAGCTTCCCAATAGAATGGGGGTCAGTTCACCATCAGAAAAGTACAGGGACTTTGCTGAGAGCAGGTCCGTCGCACATATAAAGACCCTTGGCTTGAGGTCTTCTATCCTTTCCGTTTCAATAAATTCCCTTAAGTACTTCTCGGATCTTGATAGGGAAAAAAGACCGCTTCGCGGTATCTTGGGTCTGAAAAGGGAAATCCATTTTGTTCTCTTGACAATCTCCAGCATTGCCTTGGGACTGTATCCCTCCGCGTAAAACACGGATACAATTGCACCTGCACTGCTCCCGCTCAGGGCGGATACTTCAAATCCGAGCTCCTCAACCGCCTTCAGGACACCCAGATGAGCAATTCCTCTCCCTGCTCCTCCCGAGAGGATCAGATTAACCTTCATCGCTCCTGCTCATAAGGACAGTTGCTACACACACCGCCGAATCGGAGGATTCAAAACCCTCATTTCTCTTTCCTTTAATGAAAACTTTTTCCGGTTCAATCCCCATAAGCTCGGAGAGGTTCTTTATAATTTTTCCCCGAAAATCAGAGATCTTCGGCTTTTCCGCAATGTAAACGATGTCGGTATTCAGTATCTTGAAACCCTTTGACTCCATTTCGGATAGAGCTTTTTCAAGGAAGATCCTTGACGGGGCACCCTTCCACCTGGGGTCCGAGTCGCTGAAGAAGGTTCCTATATCCCCCGCTCCTATTGCGCCTAAGATCGCATCGGTTAGAGCGTGAAGGATTACATCACCGTCCGAGTGTCCTTTGAGTCCCGGGAAGCCCTCAATCCGCACACCTCCCAGAAAGAGAGTTTTCCGGGGATCAAAGGTGTGCGAGTCAAAGCCTATCCCTATTCTCAGGTCCATCAGGGTTTATGATATAAAAATAGCCATGGACCTGAAGGCGATACTTCAAAAGCTTGCCGAAGGTGAAGACTTATCCTCCCGGGAGGTTTATGAGGCATTGAGGGAGATGGTTGACGGAGAGGCAACCGACGCCCAGATAGGAGCTTTTATTATGGCAACGAGAATGAAGGGTGAAAGTGTTGATGAGATAGAAGGAGCGGGAAGGTTTTTCAGGGAAAGGGCGACAAAAGTTAAGGTCTCTTCTCCCGATGAAGTGGTTGATACATGCGGAACCGGTGGAGATGCTAAGGGAACCTTTAATGTTTCAACGGTAACAGCATTTGTCCTCGCGGGTGCTGGAGTTAAAGTGGCCAAGCACGGCAACAGATCCGTATCCTCAAGATGCGGTTCCGCGGACTTTCTTGAGCAGGCGGGAGCAAAAATTGACCTCTCAGCAGATAAAGTTGCGAAAATGATTGAGGAAATCGGAATAGGATTTATGTTCGCACCCCTCTTTCATCCGGCTATGAAGAGGGTTATAGGTCCGAGAAGGGAGGTGGGAGTCAGGTCTCTCTTTAATCTGATAGGTCCTCTCTCAAATCCTGCGGGAGCCCTCAGGCAAATTCTCGGAGTATTCAGGAGGGACCTCGTTGAGACCCTCGCCCATGTTCTCAGGAGGATCGGCATCAAAAAAGCCTATGTGGTTCACGGACTTGAAGGAATTGACGAGGTGTCAATTGAGGGGACAACGCTTATCGGTGAAGTATCGGGGGAAGATGTAAGGCTCTTTGAGTTCGTTCCGGAGGACCTTGGAATAGAGAGAAGAAGCCTTCAGAATGTATGTATTTCCACCCCCGAGGAGAGCTTCAGGATGGGATTCGGAGTTCTTGAAGGTGAAGAGGGACCCCACCGGGACATTGTCCTTTTAAACTCCACATTCGGAATTCTTGCAAGCGGAGTCACCTCCGATATGAAGACCGCCCTTGATATGGCGGTGGATTCCATAGACAGCGGAAAAGCAAAGAAGAAACTTGAACAGTTTGTGGAAATGTCCAACGAAGTTTAAAAGTCATGAGAAACATCCGGATCGGACGCGTTGATTACCTCAATACCCTTCCTCTTTTTTACAGGCTTGATGATTTCACCGTAGTTAAAGGCCACCCTGCGGATTTGGTCAAGAAGATCAGAGAGGGAGAGATTGATGCGGGAATAATCTCATCGGCGGAGTACTTCTTCAACCCTGATGATTATTTCGTACTGCCCCGCATATCCGTATCCTCAAGAGGAAGCGTCTGTTCTGTCCTTTTGCTTTCCGAAGTCCCCGCGGAAGAAATAAAAAAGGTTCGCATTACACCGAGGTCATTGACTTCAAGGTATCTGCTCCTTTACTTCTTTGACAGGATGGGCATTCCGAGGCCTGAGGAGGTCCCGTCAGGTGAGGATGCGATCCTTGCCATCGGTGACGACGCCCTGGAGAATAAGGATAACTACCCGTACTCCTACGATCTGGGTGAACAGTGGTACAGGCTTACGGGTCTTCCCTTCGTATTTGCTTTATTTCTCGTAAGGAAAGGCGTTCCTCAGAGGCTTATCACCGAACTATACGAAGGGATTCTGTACTCAAAGGAATCCTTTTTCAGGGACATGGAGGAGGGGAGAATTTTTCCCGATGATACCTTTGTGAGGGACTACCTGACCGAGTGCATTGATTACGAATTGGGAAAAGACCACCTTGACTCTCTTGAGATCTTCTTCGGATTTATGGAGCGGGAGACGGGAAAGCCCGCTCCTGACTCTATCTCTCTCTTTCGCCCCTGATGAACTCCTCAACCATCTTCTTCGCTTGCCAGTCTGGGTACTGAACTGGTGGGTGCTTCATAGTGTATGCACTGATTGAGAAAAGTGGTCCCGCTATTCCCCTGTCCCTTGCGAGTTTGGCGCACCTCACCGCATCCATCATTGATCCCGCACTGTTGGGTGAATCTTCCACATCAAGCTTAAGCTCAACATACATCGGAACATCACCGAAAAGTCTTCCCTCAAGGCGAATGAAGGCAATTTTTCTATCTTTAAGCCACGGAACCCAGTCGGAAGGTCCTATGTGAACGCTGTCCCATGAGATACCATTGTCCATCAGGGAGGTGACCGCTTCAGTTTTGGAAATCTTCTTAGTTTTGAGCCTCTCACGTGCAAGCATATTCAGAAAGTCTGTGTTTCCGCCGAAGTTTAGCTGGTAGGTGCGGTCAACTTTTACTCCTCTGTCAAGGAATAATTGGGTCAGCGTTCTGTGAACTATGGTAGCTCCCACCTGCGACTTTATGTCATCACCCACAACCGGTATTCCCGCCGCCTCAAACTTCTGTGCCCAGTCTGGATCAGAAACTATAAAGGTGGGCATGGCGTTGATGAAGGACACTCCTGCCATAAGACAGGCCTTTGCGTAGAATCTTGCCGCCTCTTCGGACCCCACCGGAACATAGTTGATCAGTACATCAGCCTCAGTTTCCTTGAGGACCGCAACGACATCCTCAAGCTCGTCCTCCCTTTCGTCCGAAAGGACGAAGGACCTGTCGTCGGGGTACTCCTTCATGTGAGGTGCAAAACCGTCCAGCACCTTTCCCTTGCGCACCTTTACTCCGAGGGTGGGGATTTCCCTGCAGAAAACCGCTGTGCAGTTAGGAGGTGCGAAAATGGCTTCGGAAACGTCCTTGCCGACCTTGCGGGCGTCAATGTCCCATGCTGCAACGATTTCAAGGTCCCAGGGCTTGTAGCCCCCTATGTCCTCGTGCATCACTCCGTTAAAGTCCGATGAAGAATTGTTGCGGTAGTAGTATATGCCCTGAATCAAAGAGCTGGCACAG
>JALSHX010000012.1 GCA_026982025.1 Aquificaceae bacterium
TCCAGCAGCGGCAAGTCCAAGAACGAGACCCTGAACCTCACGGGGATAATTGCTACCAGCCATGGGCAAAGCAATGGCAAAGCTCGCACCCGCAACACCCAGAAGCACGCCTATCCACAGAAGATCACGGTAGGACACTTCAAAACCTCTCACGATTATGTAGAGGTGGGGGAGGGATGAGAGGAGAATTCCCATCAGGGCTATGTTTTTACCGTTTATGTACTGGAACATGTGTCCGAAGTTGATTCTGAAAATCGCCGCAGCGATCACGGGAACCGCAACCATAAATCCTTTCTGGGCACCGGTTAAGCCGAGTTCCTCCGCAATGAATGGTCCCAGAGCTCCCAGAAGTAGCCAGATGCTGAATGAGTGGTCAAAGTAAATAAAGCTTGCGAAGAGAGCCTTAGGGTTTCCCTTTTTTACTGCGGAGATGACTCTGGACAGCATACTTACAGCCCCCTTTCTTTTGTGCGAATGGTCCAAACCTCACCCACCTCAAGAACAAAGATTTTCCCGTCACCGTAGGCACCGCTGTGGGCAGTTTTTATTATTGTGTCCACCACCTTGTTAACATCGGAATCCTCAACGGCGATCATGATCATAGTCTTGGCAAGCTCGTCGTAAACGACATCGCCAACCTGCACTCCGCCCTCCCTCCCTCTTCCGAATACATCCCACACAGTCATAGCCTTGATTCCCTTTTTTTCAAGGGATCTCGCAACTTCAAAAACCTTTTCCGGTCTTATAATCGCTTTAACTATTTTCATTCCTGAACCTCCCGAGTTGTTGAGAACAAAAATCTTCCCGTCACCGTAGGCTCCGGTGTGAGCTACATTTATGAATGTGTCAACTACAAATTTGTAGCTCTCGGGATCCGTCCAGAGACAGAAGGCGGTTTTTGGAAGAAAGGGCATGAGTACCCTGTCCTTGAATAGCCCTCTGTACCTGAGTCCGCCCTCCTTTCCTCTTCCCTTAACGTTCCAGCACACGTAGGGAATACCCTTTTCCGAGAGGGCTTTTCTGACTCCGTAAGCCTTTTCCTTTCTGATGACAGCAAGGACTTCAAATCTTTCCATTACGGTAGAAATGGATGCAAGAGGTATGCCAAATTAGAGGTTCTTCTCAATTCTGTTTATGGTGTCTTTAAAGACATCAAGGTAAACTTCTTTAACCCGTTCAAAGATCTCCTTTGAAACTTCCTCACTGTATATGTGAGAAGTTTTGTTTCTGTCTTCAATTATGTCAAGAAGAATATCATCGTCTTTAATTAGATTTGCTCTTAGAGCCTCCTTAATGCAATTTCTGGGGGAAAAACACTCTATTCCGTTAAATTCAAGAAATGCTTTCAAAGTTTTCCACATAAGCTCTGCTGTGAATTCAAACCTTTGAAGAACACCATCCCTGTCAAGTTCATCTTCCGCACATTCAACTCCTTCTCTCAGTTTTTCAACCGCCTTCTTAAAATTTTTAAGATAGAGCAAAACCTCGCTTTTTTTCATAGATTAAAATTCCCTCCTTTCTAATTTTATCCCTGAATTCTCCGTCAAGTTCCTCCCAGAATACTAAATCAACCGTGTAAATACCGGATTCTACATCAACCTTTTCCTTCAGCTTTCTCTTGTCCCTTAATGACAATTTATTCTCAGTTCTGACGGCAATATCTATATCAGAGCCTATCCTTGCCCTTCCCTTTGCCCTTGAGCCAAAGAGGAGTATTTCCTCGGGGTCAACTTCTTCAACTATAAGTCGCGATATTTTTTTAATTCTTTCCCTGACCTTGTCCATCTTAAATAAATTTACTTTTGAAAAACTCTTCCTCTGCAATTTTATAACCGTGAAAGGGTGATTCCGCTTTTCCCGCTGCGTATATAAGGAATCCCGCTGTAAGAAGTGACCAGTTAAGAAACGGACCTTTTAGGTCGCCCTTCAGAATTGAGCGGTTGATGGATACCGATTGCCCGAGAACCTCATCCGTCTTTATATCTGCGGGGAGTTCAATGCCCTCCTCTTTCGGATCAAATTCCCTGAGGATGCCGTCTCTTCCCATGTAAAGGGTCGGTTTATCCGTCAGCGGTTCAATGCCTCCCTCCACTCCCTTGATGATTACGAAATTCTCAAAGCCCAGCTCTTGAAGAAGGTGATAAATCTTCTCAAAAAAGGGTCTGTGAAAAACGGATGTTGCAATGCACCGGGCTCCGAAAGGGCTTAGGAGCTTCTCCACCGTGTTAATGAAGGTCCTGAAGCCGAGTTCTCTTCTCAGCGGTAGAAGGGAATGAAGGGAGGGACAGAAATCCCTTTGATCTGAAGCTACAAATTTGTCATCGGATACAATATTGTTGCCCAGACCCTTCAGAACATCCACCAGAAGGGTTCCTTGCTTGACGGGAACGCCTCTGGCGTAGTGGTGGGTAATTTCAACGCCCGCTCGGGAAGCTATTGCCACCGCGGAGGGAAGAATGTAAAGGGTCCTGACCTTTCCATCGTAATTTGGGGCAAGATCGAGGGCGGTAGGCTTGGGGTCGGGGGTAATCATCTTTTCTTTAATGGCTCTGATTATTCCCAACAGTTCCTCTACCGTTTCTCCCTTAATCCTCATTGCCGTGAGAAATGCTGTCATTTTCACCTGGGAGACCCTTCCCTCAAGGCAGGCTTTCATCAGTGAGCGGGCTTCTTCAAGTGTTAGGTCCTGAAGGTGGTCCCTTAGCTTGGTGAGCTTTTTGAAGGAATCCATAAATACAATTTTGCACCGTTTTTTGTCTGGCACGATCTTTGCATGATTCAGATCAGGAGGAAAGATCATGAAGGTGGTCATAGTGGGAAACGGAATTGCGGGAACCGCCCTCGTTGAGGAGATACTTCAGAAGTTTTCGGAAAGGGAAGTTAGAATTCAGGTTTTCGGAGACGAGAGATACATAGGCTACAACAGGATCCTCATAACGGAGGTCCTCGCGGGAAGAAAGCTTATGAGCGACATATACATAAAAAGGTGGCAGTGGTACGAGGAGCAGGGTGTAAGGCTTGAGGTTGGGAGGAGGGTTGACAGGATATTTCCGAAGAAGAAAACTCTGGTTACCGAGGACGGCGAACTCTTCGGCTACGACAAAATTGTAATCGCCACCGGGAGCATACCCTTCATTCCTCCGTCAATTAAAGGAACCGACAAAAAGGGCGTATTCACATACAGAACAGCGGACGATGTTTTTAAGATACTTGACCTCGCAAGGGTTTCAAAAAAGGCGGTTGTTATTGGAGGAGGTCTTCTGGGTCTTGAGGTGGCAAAGGCCCTCAGAGATATAGGACTTGAAGTTACCCTCGTTCACATCTTTGACACCCTTATGGAACAGCAGCTTGATAAAACCGCCTCTGACCTCCTGAAGGCGGACCTTGAGAGGATGGGAATTGAGGTATTGCTGGAGAAGGACACGAGGGAAATTCTGGGAGATAAAAAGGCACATGGCGTGCGTTTTGCGGACGGGGAGGAGATAGAAGCTGACTTTGTGGTCATAGCAACGGGCATAAGACCCAACGCACAGGTTGGGATAAATTCGGGTCTGAAAGTCAACAGGGGAATCGTGGTTGACGACTACATGGAGACCTCCGCAGGTGATGTTTACGCAGTTGGCGAATGCGTTGAGCACAGGGGAAAGACCTTCGGGCTGGTTGCACCGATAATGGAGCAGGTAAAGGTTTGTGCCCACAACCTCATTGAGGGGAACACAAAAAAATACGAAGGATCAATAACATACGCAATGCTCAAGGTGGCGGGTATAAACCTATTCTCAGCGGGGCAGTACCTTGAGGAGGAAGGGGACGAGGTTGTTTCATTTCTTGACAGGGGACTTTCCATTTACCGCAAGGCTGTGGTAAGAGACAACAAAATTGTAGGCACAATTTTGTACGGTGATATTCGGGGAAATAACAATCTTCTGGACCTAATAAAGGAAAAGAAGGACATATCCGAGGAGAGGCCCTTCTTTCTCATAAAACACATAGTACCGGGTGAAGTAACCGAGGTTGAGGACCTCAAAGACACGGACCTCGTCTGCAACTGCAATGCGGTGACCAAGGGGGAAATAATTAAAGCCATCCTTGAAAAGGGTGCAAAAACCCTTGAAGACATCCAGAACCTCACCAAAGCATCAACATCATGCGGTAGCTGTGCCAATCTCGTTGAGGCTTTACTGAGGCACTACGTTACCGAAAAGCCCGAAAGGGTTAATAAGTTTGAGGTTGTCAAGAAGGAACTGCATCCCTTTGACGATGAGTTCAGGAGACGAATGGAGAGGTACTTTGAGGAGGGAGACTGGGAAAGCATACCAGAAGATGACAGGGATATTCGCTTCAAGTGGTACGGGGTCTTTTACAGGAAGGCAACTCCCGGATACTGGATGATACGCATAAGGGTTCCTAACGGCAGACTAACATACGAGCAGGCTAAGGTGATATCCCACCTTTCGGAGAAGTTCTGCAGGGGTGAGGTTGAGATAACATCCCGCCAGCAGATTCAGATCAGGTGGATTGAATTAAAGAACGTTCCAGAAATACTCAACGCTCTTCAGAGCGTTGGTTTATCTACTCTCCAAACTGGAATGGACAACATCAGGAATGTGACGGGGGATCCTCTCACCGGTTTAGCTGAAGACTCCCTGATTGATACCCTCAGGCTAACGAAGGACATAACCTCCGTTTTCCTCGGAAAGAAGGAGTACGCGGACATGCCCAGAAAGTTCAATGTGGCTGTTCTGGGCTCGCAGACTGACACCATAAACGCCATGTACAACGACATCTGCCTCTACCTTGCCCGGAAAGACGGAAAGCTGGGCTTTAACCTCTACCTCGGCGGGAAGATAGGCTCGGGAGGACCCGTTAAAGCTGTTGACATGAACCTCTTTGTTGAACCTTACGAGGCTCCTGACCTCTGCAGGTGCATCTTTGACATATACAGCACCTTTGGTAACAGGGAAGACAGGACCAGAAACAGGCTCTTTTTCCTCGTTCAGGAGTGGGGAGTTGACCGATTCAGGGAGGAGATTGAACAAAGAATGTACAGGAGCCTTCCCGAGAAGGGGGAGGACCTTGTTGAAAAATGGGGAGAACGGGAGGGGGTTGTGAACCTGAGAAACGGCACCTTTGCAGTTCTTGCTGTGGTCCCTGCAGGAAAGATAAAGGCTGAGGACCTCAGGGGATTTGCGGAGCTTTCAAGGAAGTACGGAAGCAGGGAGCTGAGGCTCACCGTTTACCAGAACCTCTACGTTCCAAACGTTCCGGAGGAGAACCTTGATCATATCCTGAACCACGAACTGTTCCAACGCTATCCCACCGTCAGCTCACCCTTTATGACCCATCTGATTGCTTGTGCTGGAAGCGACACCTGCGGATTCGGAGTGATTCCGAACAAAAGCGATGCTGTGAGGGTAGCGGAGCACCTTTCAAGAAATCTGAAGCTGGACATTCCGTTGCGGACTCACTGGTCCGCGTGTGCCAAAGGTTGCGGACAGCACGGATCGGGCGATCTCGGATTCGTAGGCACAAAGACCAAGATAAACGGAGAAGCGGTGCTTGCGGTGGATATCTTTGCGGGTGGTTCAACCACAAGGGAGGGTTTTAAGGTTGTTCAGGGACTGCCTCTTGACAGGGCGGAGGAAGCCGCCGAAGCACTTGTGAAATTTTACCTTGACAACCGGCAGGAAGGGGAAAGCTTTGCGGACTTTGCCCACAGGGTAGGTGCGGATGCCCTCAGGGCTGTACTCATGATGGTGGAGAGCCGTGTTTGATCCCATTCAATTCCAATAGAGGAGGGCAAGAGATGGCGTATGTGAAACCGGAAGCGGTGGTGGATCAGATGATTCAGGCGGGAGCCTACAAGGCTGGGCTCTCGGCAAAGGACCTGCTCATCAGAGGCTTTCTGGCAGGTTCACTGCTGGGGTACGCGGTGACCGTTGCCTTCTCCGCCATTGCCCAGACGGACATGAGGATCGTAGGTTCCCTGGTATTTCCTCTCGGTTTTGTAATGATTATTCTCCTCGGGCTTGAACTGGTAACGGGAAACTTTGCCCTGATTCCGTTAGCGGTCATGGAAAGGAAAACCACCCTCGGCAGAATGCTCTACAACTGGACGTGGGTTTACATCGGACACCTTGCGGGAACCTTCTTCTACGGTGCTCTTTTTTACATCGGTGCCACCAAGCTCGGAGCGGTACCAGACCCGAAGGTGGGTTCAATGATCGCTAAGGTGGCGGAGAACAATACGCTGGGGTACGCACAGCTTGGCTTTGCGGCAGGGTGGACCGTTGCTTTTGTAAAGGCTATCCTCTGCAACTGGATGGTTACCCTCGGGGCGGTGATGGCACTTGTGTCTCAGCACGTCATTGGAAAGATCATGGCAATGTGGCTTCCCATTTTAACCTTCTTCGCTCTGGGCTTTGAGCACGCGGTGGTCAACATGTTTCTAATGCCCACGGGAATGCTCTTCGGTGCAAATATAACCCTCTGGGACTGGTGGTTCTGGAATCAGATTCCCGTTACCATAGGAAACCTCGTGGCGGGATTCACCCTTACCGGACTCGCACTTTACATGACCCACAGGAAACAGCCTGAAGCTCAGGGAGCTCAGGTGGTTGAAGAGGCGGCGTGATGGGAAAGGTTTACCTCGTCGGTGCGGGTCCCGGCGATCCCGAAC
>JALSHX010000013.1 GCA_026982025.1 Aquificaceae bacterium
TATTTGATGACCCTCTAACACCGTCTCAGGTGAGAAATCTTGAAAAGATCACAGGAGTGAAGGTGCTTGACAGAACGGACCTCGTTCTTGAAATATTCTCAAGGAGGGCAAGGAGCAGGGAAGCCAAGTTGCAGGTGGAGCTTGCAAGACTGAGTCACGAACTTCCGAGAATTTACGGAAGGGGAAAGTCCCTCTCAAGGCTCGGAGGAGGGGTGGGAACAAGAGGACCGGGAGAGCAGGTAGCTGAGGTGAAAAGGAGGGTCATCAAAAACAGGATTCATCAAATTAAGAGGGAGCTTGAAGAAGTTCGGAGGATGAAGAAAATACAGAGAAAGAGGAGAAACACACCTGAAAAGGGCGAGGCAATTATAAAGGTAGCCATAGTCGGCTACACAAACGCGGGCAAATCAACCCTTCTCAAAACCCTTACCTCAAGGGAAACCAAAATTGCGGACATGCTTTTTGCATCCCTTGAAACCACCACTTCCGTACGAAGAATCAACGGATCCGTGAAAATCCTTTTCACCGATACGGTGGGTTTTATCAACAAGCTCCCTCCCGAACTTATAGAGTCATTCAAGACAACCCTTGAAGAGGTTATAGAGGCGGACATTATCCTTCATGTAGTTGACATATCTGACGAAAGGTGGCTTGACCACATCTCAAGCGTGAGGGATATCCTCCATCAGCTGGGAACGGAGACCAAACCCATAATATACGTCCTCAACAAGGCGGATAAGATTGTTGAGAGCTGTGATGAAGTTGATTCTCTTCCCCACCCAGCATTCATAGAATCTCCAGCGGTGGTCATCTCAGCAAACAAGAGATGGAACATCTCCCCTCTAATTGACAAGATAGTTGAAGTAGCCGAAAAGTACGGAACCGTTGATATCAGTAAAACAGCTTGAGGGATGCAACGAGAATCAGGATAAACAAAAGGGTCATTCCCATGCCTGCTCTCAGATAATCAACGGTCCTGTATCCTCCCGGTCTCATGATAAGGGCGTTGACCTGATGAGTGGGTATTATGAAGGTATTGGATGCGGAAACCGCAACTACAAGGGCGGATAGCCTCGGATCGGCTCCAGTTTGAATTGCCATGTCAATTGATAGAGGGACCAGCAAAACGGTGGCACCCACATTGGAAACAACGAGAGTAAAAAAGGATGTCAGCAGTGCTACCACACTGTAAAAGATTACCGGAGTTAACTCCCCGAGATGAGAAATAATAGTTTTCGCAAGAAACTCTGCCGTTCCCGTCTCCTGAAAGGCGAGCCCCAGAGGAAGCAGTCCCGCAAGGAGAAAGACAGTCATCCAGTCAACTGCCTGATAAGCCTCATCAACGCTCATAACCCTCGTAACGATCATTCCCAATGCACCTGTGAGCAGGGCAATGGAAAGCTGAACCTTGAAAACAAGGATCAGGGAAAGGGCAACCGCAAACCAGAAGAGAGCAAACTTTGCCTTTTCCTTCCTCACGGTTTCACCCCTTATCTCGGTGGCAAAGGTGAACACGTTTCTGTTTTTCAGGTCAAGAAAGCTCTCCCACCTTCCGAAAAGAAGAACCACATCGCCAACAGAGAGGGGTATATCTGAGAATCCCGCATAAATTATTTCTTCTCCCCTCACGAGGGCAACGGGATTAACGCCGTACTTCTTCCTGAAATTTACCTCCCTTAGGGTCCTGCCGATAAGTTCCGACCTGGGAGATACGATGCCCTCTACCAGACCCGCATTTATGTTGGAAAGGTCGTCAGCAAATTCCTCAAGGTCAGGTTTGAGTATAAATCCCATCTCCCTCGCAAATCGTTCAACGGTCTCGGGACACCCGATTACAGCAATGTCGTCCGAGGGCTCAATGTACTCCTCCCTGTGGGGAGCAAAGTCCTTATGGCGGGTTTTCCTGTGATAAATTGCCACTATCGTTACCTGAAACCTCTTTCGTGCATCTATTTCTTCAACCGTCTTTCTTGAAAAGTTGACCGGAACCCTCAGCTCGTAAAGTCCGCAGACCTTTTCGTAAGTCTGAGCAAGGTCGGGAGGAATAAACTTACCCTCATCTTCCTCAGCTTCCTTTTTTGGAAGGATGAAGCGCCCCATTATGAGAAAGTAAAGAACTCCTCCTCCGAGAAGCATTAAACCGATGGGTGTCACGGAGAAAAGACCGAAGGGCTTGAGGTCGTAAAGTCCGAGGAGGTCGTTGAGAAGGATCAGTGGGCTTGAACCCACGAGGGTTATGGTTCCTCCCAAAATTGCACAGAACCCCATGGGCATCAGCAACCTTGAAACGGGAAGGTGAAGCCTTTTGGAGATCCTGACCACCGCGGGTAAAAAAAGAGCCGCCGCACCTATGTTCTGCATAAAGCTTGAAATAACCCCCACCGTTGAAGATATAAGGGCTATAATCCTCCTCTCAGACCTTCCAGCAAACCTTATAATGTAGCCGGCAAGAATGTTCATAACCCCCGTCCTGTCAAGACCGTACCCGATTATGATCACCGCAATGATTGAAACAACAGCATTACTGCTCAATCCGCTGATCGCGTCGGAAGGTTTTACAAGACCGAGTATGGGAAGAAGCACCATCATTAAAATACCCACAACATCAACCCTTACGAGTTCAGAGACAAACAGGTAAATGGCGAGGACGAGGGTCTCAAGGGTCAATACCTTTTTCTTGTCAATTCCGGAAACCTCCTCCACCTCCGCAGGGTCCGCAAAGTATGTTGCAAGGAGCGTAAGAACGATAATCAGAAGGAAAACTTTTTTTATCATTTTTTAAATATTATATATTGCAATGAAAACGCTTCATCTCCTTGACGCATCTTCCTTTATTTACAGAGGCTTCTTTGCTCTTCCCCCCCTCTCAACCTCAGCGGGTTTTCCCACGGGAGCCATCTACGGATTCCTCAGGATGCTTTTATCAATCATGAAGAGTGAAAAACCAAGCTACCTCGCCGTGGTTTTTGATTCACCTGCACCATCAAAAAGGGAGACCATATACAAGGAGTACAAGGCGGGAAGACCCAAGATGCCCGACCCTCTGAAGGTTCAGATTCCCGTTATCAAGGAGATACTTTCCCTTATGAAGGTCCCGACCGTTGAAGTAGAGGGTTTTGAGGCGGATGACCTGATCGCGGTCCTTGCAAAAAAATTCTCCGAAGAAGGATTCAAAGTTAAGATATACACCCCCGACAAGGACCTGCTCCAGCTTGTCAGTAAGGACATTACCGTGGTCAATCCCATGAATTGGGAGGTTTTCACGCCTTCCAAGGTTAGTGAAAAGTTCGGCGTTCCTCCGGAAAAAATACCCGATTACTTAGCTCTCGTGGGGGATCAGATTGACAACATAAAGGGAGTAAAAGGTATAGGACCCAAGTCCGCAAAAGCGGTTATTGAACAGTTCGGAGGGGTCAAAGGTATCCTTGAGAACTGGGAAAGATTTAAAGAAAAATTTCCGTCCGCGGACAGAAGTACTCTTGAACTATCCTACATACTCGTGAAACCTATGCTTGACGCTCAGGTCTCCATTAATTCTGAAAACCTCAAGGTCAGGGAACCCGATAAAGAATCGGTGGTCAGGAAGCTGGAGGAACTTGAAATGAAAAGCCTAATTAAAGACCTTGAAAAAGTGCTCACGCAAAAGAAACAGGGAAGCCTCTTTTGATCACCTTACCAGAGTGTTCACCCTACCCTGTACCTCATCCATAGCTTGAATCAATCTTGAGTATATCTCGTGGGCGCGCGTCAGCTCAATTAACCTCACCATTTCCTCAACACCGTTGACATTTGACATTTCAAGGAAACCTTGCCTGATTTTGTAATTCTCTGAGGGTCGGGGGACTCCCGTGAAGAGGTCCCTTCCTTCCTTAACTGGACCCTCAAGGAACCAAACGCCTATCGTTGCCTGTAAAACACCGTCAACGTAGATGTTGCCTTCTTCGTCAATGTCCACTTCTCCCGGGGGAATCATTATCTCGTTCATACCCCTGTCAAGGATCCTGAACCCGTTCGGATCAACGAGGAAGCCGTCTATGTCAAATCTGAGGTCTCCCCTTCTCGTAAACATTATTCCGTCCGCCGTCCTGACCGCAAAGAATCCTTCACCTTCAATGGCGAGGTCAAAGGTGTTTCCGGTCCTTCTCAAAGAACCCTGTGTGAAGTCGGTGGAAAGCTCTCCTATTATCGGGTAAACAAAGTTGTTGGAAGGAAGATGCGGATCGGAGCCGTTGATACGCCTTCCCTCCGTGGAGTAAAAACTCATTGCAGTGATCAGGTCCCTCTTGAAGGAAGGAGTGTCTGTATTGGCAAGGTTGTTAGTAGTCACTCCGAGCTTTCGCTCCTGAAGGAGCATTCCGCTGGCAAGAAGGTATATCGGCTGGTAATCTACCGCCATTTACCCGACCCCCCTAAAAGGAAAAATCAACCCTTTGCCCGCCTCTCATAAGCTCTTCCATTTTTGCAACCGCATCGTAAAAGTCCGTTGCTATTCCGCCGAAACCTTTAACGAACTTCCCGGCATCCTCCTCGTTTCCGAAGGCAAAGGCTGATGGCTGACAGCATGGAACCGCACTGCTACCTACTACAAAGGTTGAGGTTAAGGCGTTTACGGGGTTATTGGTAATGAAGTCCCTCGTCATAACTACTTCTAATCGGTCGTTGTCCAGACTTTTAAACTTAATAAGCCCGCAGTGGGCACAGCAGGTGTGGATTTTCTTTCCTCCCCGGAGGATGAAGATGAAGGCAAGTCGGAGGTCAATGTCCTTACCGCAAACCGCACAGACATTTTCCTTAATCTCTTCCTCTTCCCTCTTGAGCTCAACATTCCCGTGCTTTCTTATTATCCTTCCCTCCTCCTCAAGCTCCCTGAGGTCCCTGTATATGGTCATTAAAGACACATTGAAATAGCGTGCCAGCTCCTTGGCGGTTCTGGCTCCCTCCTCAATAAGCCTTAGTATCTCGTCCTTCCTCTCCATTTCAAATCATTATAAATGGCAATTATTTACGCATAAATAAAAAGTAATGGTCACATTATAAAAATATGGTGATAATCTAATTTAGGTATGTCATTAAACCTGTGAGGAGGTGCGAAATATGGCGAGTGTAACTGCTGATAAGAGCCTTGACACATCGGGACTTAACTGTCCTCTTCCCGTTCTGAAAACGAAGAAGGCTCTTGAGGATCTCCAGTCCGGACAGGTACTTGAGGTTATCTCAACGGACCCCGGTTCCAAGGCGGATATACCCGCTTTCTGCCAGAGGACCGGACATGAACTCGTTGAGACCGTGGAGGAGGGGGGCAAGTACATTTTCTACATCAAGAAAAAGTAATGAGCCTTTGAAGGGGGTGAGTCATGGCAATTGAACGACTCGCGATAATAGCGTCCAAGGGTACCCTGGACTGGGCTTACCCGCCTCTTATCATCGCCTCAACGGCCGCGTCCCTCGGGCTGGAGACGGCGATATTTTTCACCTTTTACGGGCTTAACATAATACATAAAAAGAAGATGAAACAGCTCAAGGTTGCTCCGGTGGGCAACCCGGGAATGCCCATGGCATTTCCTCCCTCAATAAAGAAGATACCCGGACCGGGACAGGTAGCGGGTCTTATGGAGTGGATCTTTCCCGGACCTCCCCAGTTGATGGGAGTAATTCCTGGAATGACAGACTTCATGACTGGAATGATGAAGAAGATGATGAAGGATCACGGAGTTGCAACGGTTGAGGAACTCATTGAACTCTGTAAGGAAGCGGAGGTGAAGCTTATACCCTGTCAGATGACAATGGAGCTCTTCGGATACAAGTACGAGGACCTCATAGACGGTCTTGAGCCTCCCGGAGGTGCTGCAACGCTTATTAATTATGTAATGGACGCTGACAAGCCGATGCTTCTGTTTATTTAAAAAACTTTCAGGAGGAGACAGATGGCAGGACAGGAATACGAGAAGTTGCTCTTTTACATTCTGACGGTGCCCTTCTTTGAAAGGGCGGAGCCCACCACAGGTGAGCTTATCAATCCGCAGGCGGGCGCACCTTTCTTCCTTGCAACCGCAGCAACCACAATGGACTACGAAGTGGAAATGGTCATCACATCCGAAGCTGGATTCCTTCTCATGAAAGACAATGCTAAAAAGGTGAAGGTTCGTCCCGGCGTCGATCAGACCATTTACGACTTTATCTCAATGGCAAAGGAAGCGGGAGTCAAAATATATCTTTGCGTTCCTTCCCTTGACCTGACGGACATCTACAAGAAAGAGGATGTCAACGAGGAACTTTGCGACGGCATCATCGGAGGTGCCGCCTTCCTTGATAAGCTCATGAGCGGAGAGTATGCTGTCATTACCCTTTAAAAATCACGGGGGCTACGCCCCCGTCTATTTAAACCAGAAAGGATTTATGATTATAAGCATATTTTTATATCCCTATAACAAAATTTTTTTGTTTGTCCGAATAAAAAAGGATAAGTTATCTTAGTCGGGTATCTTTGCTGAGGAGGTGCGAATATGGAAGGACATCCTTACGGATACAACATCCCCATCTCGGAAAAAACAAAGGAGGTCCCTTGGGAGGAGAAGGTCAGGATATTTGAGGAGGTAAAGTCGGACTTTCGCTTCAAGGAGTATCTCTTTGGCTGTTTGAACTGCGGGGTCTGTACGGCTTCATGCCCTTCCA
>JALSHX010000014.1 GCA_026982025.1 Aquificaceae bacterium
TGTTGTAGGAAGGTTTTATTGGTCCTACTATTCCGTCGTTTGCTGTTCCTCCTAAGGAGCTGTCGTTTTCAGCGGCGGGAACGATTCTAAGGAGTCCGTCTAAACTTGATGGATCCCAGGTAACATCCCGATAGTAAGTTCGTAGAGAATTGGCAGGACCGAAGATCCTGAGAACCCAATCGTTAACGGAATAGGTGTTTGCTTGATCGTTGAAAGTTGTATAGATCACGAGCAGGTTCTGTGTGTGGGGAACGGAAGGGAATCCTATTGGATAAGGCAAAGTTCCGTAGGCGAGGGAGTTAAAGGGAACATTACCAACAGGAGGACTTCCTTTTTGAATTCCCGCACCTACAGGATCTACCTTCCCTACAATGTGGGGAGTTTTAACAAGAGTTCCCCCAACACTTTCAGCGTAATACCAATAACCCGTTTTCCTGTCCTTTACAATGAAGAATCCCTTATCGTCTTCGTGCCAGCTGTTCCACTCGTCCCCTTTAAGATAGGCTGTGAATTTTGTTCCGTCGGGTTGTTTCAGTTCAATGGGGAAAGGTGCCGCCGGGACGCTCCAGGAGCTGTTAGCAAACATTAAAAGGAATACTGCAATAGTATAAGCTAACCTGCACATCACCTTACCTCCCTAATTCTAACGAGCCAGTAGTTTCCGCCCCTCTCGTCCCCCGCATACTTAACTGAAAGGATAACTCTTTTTCCGAAAATCCACGACGGGACCGGTTTTTTAGAGAAAATCTTTAGCGTACTGCGGTCCTTCCTCATAAAAGCCGGTTTTTCACCTTTGACTCGAATCGTCAATACATACAGAATCAAGTCCGGAGGGCTCAGATTATACTCGGAAAACCTCATCACGGCGTATCCCACCACCTCTCCTTCTACTGTTTCAATGGCTGATAAGGCAGGAACAGAAAGGGACGAAGAAATTAAGAAAAGAACGATTAGGAGTGCTACCGCCATGCTTCCGTCTTCCTTTATAACACCGGGCTATTTATATAGCGGGTGGTGGTGCACAAGGAGCGAAAAACCCGGTTCCCGCTTATTCACTCCCCGAATAAAATTATAGACATCTTATGGTAAAAATAATGTGAAAATTACCCAAAATGGTAAAAATCATTTACAGCTGGGCAAAAATTAATCTGGGTTTGTGGGTGCTGGGGAAGAGAGCAGACGGTTACCATGAGATATTAACCATCCTTCACAGGATTGACCTCCGGGACGAGATTCGCATAAAGGAAGGTGCGCTGAGGGTTGAAACGAGCACAGGCATACCTCAGGAGGATAACCTCGTTTACAGGGGTTTAAAACTGTTTGCAAGGGAAACGGGCATCCTTCCCGAAGTTAGCATCTACATTAACAAGAGGATTCCCGAAGGTGCCGGTCTGGGAGGGGGAAGCTCAAACCTATCAGCAGTTCTTGAAGAGGTTAACAGGATGTGCGGAAGCCCTCTGAGTCGCGATGATCTGAGGCTAATCGCTGGACAAATTTCTTCCGATGCTCCCTTCTTTCTGGGACCGCCTTCGGCGGTGGGTAGGGGAAGGGGAGAAATTCTTGAGGAGATTGATATTCCTCCGATGGAGTTCACTCTTATAGTTCCCCCCGTTAAGTCATCTACACGGAGGGTTTACTCCTCCCTCGGGGAAGACCTGCCTCCCGCTCCGGATGTTATGGAGATCCTTGAATGGATAAGGAATGGCAGGCTTGAGGGAATTCGCAATGTGCTGGGTGAAACTGCGTGCGACCTTTATCCGGAAATAGGTGAGGTCATCAGATACCTTAAAAGCAAGGGCGTAAATCCCCTTGTCAGCGGGAGCGGGTCTGCAGTATTCTATATAGGGAAGCCCTTTGAAGAGCTAAAAAGGGCGTCCTCCATGAGGAGGTGGAGAGTCTTTTATGCCAAGAGCCGGCATGGGGTGTAGCTCAACTGGCAGAGCACCGGACTTTGGATCCGGGGGTTCCTGGTTCGAGTCCAGGCACCCCAGCCATTTTGATGAAAAATGAACAGGCCTCTTAAGATCCTCACAGGCACCGCTAACAGAGAACTTGCCGAGGAAGTGGCAGAATACCTCGGCGTTCCCGTTGCGGACATGCTCGTCACAAAGTTCAGCGACGGTGAGGTCAGGGTTCAGATAAACGAGTCCATTAGGGGAGCGGATGTTTATGTCTTCCAGTCTCTCAGCCACCCTGCAAATCAACACATAATGGAACTACTCCTCATAGTTGACGCCCTCAGAAGGTCGTCAGCAGGACGAATTACCGCAGTTATACCCTACTTTGCCTATGCAAGGCAGGACAGGCAGGACAAACCCAGAACTCCCATTAGCTCAAGGGTTCTTGCAGACATCATCTCAATCGTAGGCACCCAGCGGGTAGTTACAGTGGACCTCCACTCCCCCCAGATTCAGGGATTCTTCAGCATTCCCGTTGACCACCTCTCAGCCATGCCGGTGCTCTTTGACTACCTTCGCAAGAATGTAATAATTGAGGATCCCGTCGTGGTTTCTCCTGATGCGGGAGGTGTTGAAAGGGCAAGACAGCTCGCCAACAAACTCGGTTGCGGAATTGCCATCATATACAAGAGAAGACCCGAACCCAACCGCGCGAAGGTGCTTGATGTAGTGGGAAACATAGAGGGTAAAGACGCAATAATAATGGACGACCTCATAGACACCGCGGGAACGATGGTTTCAGCGTCGGAGATGCTTATCAGCAGGGGGGCAAGAAAGGTAATTGCCTGTGCAACTCACGGGGTGCTGTCGGGTCCAGCAATTGAGAGACTCACCAACTCTCCCATTGAGAAGGTAGTAATCACCAACACAATTCCCGTTTCCCACAAACAGTTCTCAAAGCTTGAAGTTGTATCAATAGCTCCTTTGATTGCAAAGGCTATAAAGAGAATCCACGAGGAGGAATCGGTCAGCTCCCTCTTTGCCTAAACCTCAAGGGAGGCAAAATCCTTCAGAGCCTCGGTTTGAATTGATAAAAGGTCGGAGGTTGTGAGACCGTGCTTTTCCTGAAGGTCCCTGATTTTATCCACCTTCCCCCTCTGGACGTTCTCAACTATGCAAAGCATCTCGCCAAGAGAACCCCTCCGAGTAAGGAGAGCTTCCTTGATGTTCTTCTCAAGATTCATCTCATTAACCACTGTTTCCATCGGGACGCCGAGAAGAACATCAATGAGTGAGAGAACTCCTACCATAAAAGCCTCTTCCTTCTCGTCCTTACCGTATGAGAGCCAGTCTGCAAGGCGTTCCATGAAGAAGCCCCTGATGGAAGCCTCTTCAAAGAGGGGGTCCGAAGTAAAGTCCTCCTCCTTGATTGAGTACATCAGGAGAAGTATCCACTTGAGCAGGTTCCGGTAGCCGAGCATGAGGATGGCGTGGCGAATTGACTTTACGGGCTGGCGGAGGGAATAATAGGCGGAGTTAATGAGCTGGAGTAGTTTGAGGGAGAGGTCCGAAAACTTTTTGAAAACGCCCTCAATTTCCTTAACCTCTTTACCCGCCGAGAGCATGTTGTACAGCCTTATTAGAGCTGCATACTGGGGTTCAATGGTCTTGGTTGTCATTATCTGGGGTTCCTGAAAGAAGAAGCCCTGAAAGTACTCAAATCCGAGGGAGGAGCAGTGCTTAAAAGTCTCGTAATTTTCAACCTTCTCGGCAATCAGCTTGACCTTAAACTCGCTCCTCAGCCTTTCAACCGCCTCCTCAAGACGCTCTCCGGAGTTTTCAATAACATCAATCTTGACAAAGTCAACTATTTTAAGGTAAGGCTCAAGCTCATCCTTAAAGTCAAAGTCATCAAGGGCAAGGAGATATCCCTTTAATTTCATGTCAAGGAGGGTGTTGTAGAAGTCCCTTCCCAGTACAGCGTGCTCAAGCACCTCAAAGCCTATGTGCTGGGGCGGGAGGATGTCAAGGATCTTCAGGATCTCCTCGGAGCTGTCAACATTTACAAACCCTTTTTTTCCATTTAAAAGGGCTTTGATGCCAAATATGCTGACCAGCGATTCTATTACCTTTGCCGTTGCCACGCTGCCGTCGGTGATAAGGGCGGAGTCTGTGAAGCCGGACCTGAAGAGTAGCTCATACCCGAATATCCTTCCGTTTCTGTCAAGTATGGGTTGACGGGCTAAATAGACCCTTACCATGCAATGGTCTCCACTTTATAAGATCGATCATAAACCTCTTTTTGTATAATAGATTTTTCTCAAGTGAATCCGGAGGCTGAGAATGAAGCGCATAAGCGTCACACTTCAGGAGAGGAGATCGGGCAAAAAGAGTGAGATAAAGAGGAGAAGGCTTGAGGGGTTTCTCCCCGTTGAAATATACGGCAAAGGGGTTGATAATGTTCACGCGTGGATGAGCATTAAAGACTTCACGGCGTTTCCCCACGGTGAGGCGTTTCTAGTTGAAGCAAAGATCGGAAAGGAGAAGAGGGTGTGCATTCTCAAGGATGTTCAGTTCGGATGGCTCGGAGACAATCCTATTCATGTTGACCTTTACGACCTCTCCAATGTCACGGAAATAGATGTTGAGGTTCCCCTTGAATTCACGGGCAAGCCTGCGGGGGTTGAGCTCGGCGGAACCTTTGAGATCCTGATGCACACACTTACAGTAAGGGTCAAACCATCACAGATGCCCGACAGAATAAGCGTTGATGTATCTGGTCTCGGTCTCGGCGAAGCCCTCCATGTGAGGGACATTGAAGTCCCCTCAGGCTGTATGGTTCTTGATAACCCCGAAGAAACCGTTGCGGTCGTAGTTGAGCCAGAGACGGAAGCTGTTGAAGAGGAGGAGGGTGCTGAAGAGACCGCCGAAGGCGGTGAAGAAAGCCAACAACAAACCTCTTAATGATAAGGCTCGTTGTAGGACTGGGTAATCCCGGGGAGGAGTACAAGGATACCCGCCACAACATAGGATTTTTGGTAGTTGACGCTTTTGCAAGAAAACTCCGCTTGAAAGGAGAAAAAACGAAATGCCTTTCAAGAATAATCAGGGGAAGGGCGGGCGGAAGAGAGCTGATCCTTGCAAAACCACTTACCTACATGAACAACTCGGGTCTTGCGGTTGAAAACATAATTGAGGAAGAGGAGATAGAACCCTCCGAGATGATCGTGGTTTACGACGACATTGACCTGCCCGTCGGAGCCACAAGGCTGAGGCTCGGAGGTAGCTCGGGGGGACACAAGGGAATGGAATCAATAATTCGCACCGTAGGAACTCAGGATTTCCCCCGCCTCAGGATCGGTATAGGGAGACCCAAGAGGAAAGAGGATGTGGTCAGCTGGGTGCTTTCTCCCTTTGATGAGGATGAGATTCCGCTGATCAAATCTGCTATTGAAAGAGCCGTTAAGTGTCTTGAGAGGTGCATCCTCTTGGGACCTCAGGAAGCCATGGACCTTTGCAACTCAAGAAGTTAAAGGGGATTATAGAGTCGTTCGGAATAGAATGTCAGATCAAGCACTTTGATGAGGGTGTTTTTCAATTCTCTTCGGGGAACTACCATGTCAACCATTCCCTTTTCCAGAAGAAACTCCGCTCTCTGAAAACCCTCGGGAAGTTCCTGCTTTATAGTTTGCTGAATAACCCGAGGACCGGCAAAACCTATAAGAGCTCCCGGTTCGGCAATGATTATATCACCCAAAAAGGCGAAGCTTGCGGAAACCCCGCCGGTGGTAGGATTTGCGAGAACCGTTATGAAGGGAATTTTTGCCTCCGTCAGAAGACCCACACCGAAGGTGGTCTTAGCCATCTGCATTAAAGAAAGGATCCCCTCCTGCATTCTCGCACCGCCGGAACAGGTAATGGCAATAAGGGGTATCCTTTCCTCAAGGGCTACCCTGCATGACCTAAAGAATCTCTCCCCCACCACCGCGCCCATGCTTCCCCCGATAAAGCCAAAGTCCATGGCGGTCAGAATAACCCTTCTTCCTTCAATGCTTCCTTTCACAACCACCATAGCCTCGCTTAGACCCGTCTGCTCCTGAGCTTTTTTAAGTCTGTCTCTGTAGGACCTTGTATCCTTAAATCTGAGAGGGTCCGAGGGACGAACCTCCTCAAAGAGACTCACCACCCCTTCCTCGTCAAGGAGGGATTCAACTCTTTGAACCGCAGACATTGTCATGTGAAATCCGCACTTCGGACAAACCCTCAGGTTTCTTTCAAGGTCGGGAACATATAAAAGGGTTTTACATCCCTCGCACTTTGTCCAGAGGTTTTCCTCTTCCCTCTTCTTTTTAAAGAACTTTTCAAAAATGCCCATGCTGAAGTAATAATCATAAGATATTGCTTTTTTATAAGATCAATTCCTGAATGCTACAGGTCAGGGTAAAACCGGGGATTGAGGACAGGATAAGGGGATTTTTTCCCTGGGTTTACAGGGCGGAGATTGCATCCCTGTCAAGAAAGCCCCGAAAGGGAGAAAAGGTAGTTGTCAGGGACTTTGCAGGAAAATTTCTCGGTTACGGGTACATAAATCCGGAGGTAACAATAGCAATCAGGCTCATCTCCTTTGACAAATCCCTTCCACCGTCTGAGGAACTCGTCAGGGAAAGAATTAAAAAGGCGTACGATTACAGGAAAAGACTTTACATAAACAGCAACGCCTTCCGCCTCGTCCACTCGGAGGGGGACCTTATTCCCGGTCTCGTGG
>JALSHX010000015.1 GCA_026982025.1 Aquificaceae bacterium
TGATCTGGGAAGCGGTATCATCACGGTTCTCGGAGGTTTTATTTCCTTTGTTTTCTCCTTTTACACGATGCTGAAGGCGGTTGAGGAGCCTTTCAGCATAACCATATACACCTTTTTGCCCCTTGAGAAGAGCCCCATAACCATAGGTCTTTACTTTGACTCCCTGTCAGCCACAATGGCAACGGTGGTCACGGGTGTTGCAACCCTGATTTTTATTTACTCAATTGGCTATATGAGAAACGAATTCGGCAAGTGGGTCCACAAGTTTTACACCTATCTATCGCTCTTTTTATTTTCCATGCTACTAATAGTTTTATCTGACAATCTCATAGGCATATTTGCAGGGTGGGAGGGAGTAGGGTTAGCGTCGTACCTACTCATAGGGTATTATCATCAGCAGGAGAAGGCGACGAAGTCGGGGTTAGAAGCCTTTGTAATGAACAGGGTAGGGGACTGGCTATTCATATTTGGAATAATAAGCGTATATTTACTTGTAGGGAGTCTCAACGTAGGCGAGATAAACCAGCGGGCAGGGGAGCTAAGGGCGGAGCAACTTGCGATACCCGCCCTATTACTCTTTGGCGGAGCGGTAGGCAAGTCAGGTCAGTATCCACTACACACGTGGCTACCCAACGCAATGGCAGGACCCACACCCGTAAGTGCCCTATTACATGCAGCCACCATGGTAGCAGCTGGGGTATACATGGTAGCAAGGCTCTATCCAGTATTTGAAGGAACCCCGCAGGCATTGAAGGCAGTAGCTCTTGTAGGGGGCATAACAGCCTTATTATCAGCCCTTGCCGCGACAGCGCACACCGACATCAAGAAGATAATCGCCTTTTCCACCATGAGCCAGCTTGGGTACATGTACATAGCTCTCGGAGCAGGGGACAAAGCAGGAGCCATGTATCATCTAACCACCCATGCCTTTTTCAAGGCATTATTATTTCTCGCAGCCGGCAGTGTAATAACAGCCTTTCATCACAAGCTATACGACATCAATCAATTTGGCGGGCTAAGGAAGCACATGCCCGTAACCCATGCAAGTTTTCTCGTAGGGGCATTAGCATTAAGCGGAATATTTCCCCTATCCGGATTTTGGTCCAAGGACAGGCTAATAGCCCAGTATTATCAAGAGAGTTTCATTTATGGGCTACTTGGCACAGCAGTAGCCTTCATAACAGCGTATTACATTTTCAGGGAAGCATTCAAAGTCTTTCATGGTAGGGAGAACTACAAGGAGCACACAAGGGAGGAGCCCAAGGAAGCGGGAGCAGTAATGACAGTACCCATGCTTATACTTGGCGTATTATCCATCGGAGCGGGGCTAATAGGAGGCACGTATGTAGCCCTTTTAGGGGGCAAGGAGGAGCCCCTGCACATAGAAGTAGCTGTGGTAACCATGGCAGTCGGGCTACTCGGCATAGGGCTGGCCTATGCGGTGCACATAAAGAGGCACATAGATCCAGACAGAGCCTATGAATCACTCAAAGCAATTCACACCGCCTTCAGGGAGCAGTTCTTCACCGAGAGGCTTTATCACCGCCTCTTTGCGGTGGGATACCTTCGCCTCTCAAGGGCATTGTTCGGGCTGGGAGACAGATTCCTCATAGACGGAACAATAAACCTCTCCTACAGGTCCTTCCTCACCTTTGCAAAGGACCTCTGGAAATCCTTTGACATCAAGTCCATTGACCTGATAATCCACCTCACAGCCATGGGAATGTTTAGAAGCGGAAGGGTCCTGAGAAACATTCAGACCGGTCTTCTTAACAATTATGTAATGTTCCTACTCGTGGGAATAATAATAATCCTCGGTATAATGCTTTATGCCCTTGAGCGGGTTAAGGGGTAGTTCAATGGAGATAATAGAGGCGCCTTTTCCCTTCGTTACTCTGTCAATTGCAGTGCCTGCCCTCTTTGCCCTCGGGGTTCTTTACCTGTCTCAGAAGCATGTGAAGATTCTGGGAGTTCTTGGTTCGCTGATAACCTTTTTTATCTCTCTCATAGTCCTTTATCTATTTGACTACAGCAGGGCCGGTTCCGTCCAGTTTTACGAGGAGTACCTCATACTTGAGGAGCTGGGGGTCAAGCTCTCGCTCGGAATTGACGGTCTCTCACTGATTATGTATCTGCTTACAACCCTCGTTTCACTCGTTGCAATACTGTGGTCAATCAGGGACCATCAGATAAGCACGAGGCTGAGGGAGTATTTCTTTGCCTTTCTTCTCTCCGAGAGCTTCCTGATCGGCGTATTTACGAGCTTTGACCTCATAGTGTTCTTCGTTTTTTACGAGCTTACCCTGCTTCCCATGTTTTTTGCAATAGGTATCTGGGGATACAAGCTGAGGCTCTACTCTGCTTACAAATTTTTTATTTACATATTCGTTTCATCGCTCTTCCTTCTTCTGGGAGTAGCCACAGCGGTTGTACTAAATTATCAGAAGACGGGCAGTTTTTCATTCAGTTACTTTGACCTTCTGAAGGCTGATTTCTCCGGAACAGCAGGGCTACTGCTTTTTGTGCTGTTCTTTATAGCCTTTGCGGTCAAGACTCCCCTTGTTCCCTTTCACACATGGCTTCCCGATGCTCACGGAGAGGCACCTACCGCGGGTTCGGTGGTGCTTGCGGCTATCCTGCTTAAAATGGGGACTTACGCCTTGGTCAGGTTTAACATAGGGCTCTTCCCCGAGGCAACCCTTAAGCTCATGCCCTACCTCGTTTCCATCGGCATCATTACCATTCTCTACGCCTCGTGGATGACCATAGTCCAGAACAATGTTAAGAGGTTCGTAGCATACTCCTCCGTCAGCCACATGGGATTCATAGTGACCGCCATGTTCCTTCTAAACAGAGAGGGGATGAAGGCATCGGTAATTGAGATGTTTGCTCACGGGATGACGAGTGCAAGCCTCTTTATGATCGCAGGGTTTATATACAACAGGCTTCATACATTCAACATGAACAGCCTCAGGGGTTCTGTAAAGTTTATGCCGCTGTTTGCGGTTATAGTTGCCCTTACCGCATTTGCCTCAATGGGACTTCCCGGGGGTTCTTCATTCTGGGGCAAGTTTCTGACGGTGCTCTCCGCAAAGGAGTACGGCACCAAGCTTGCACTCCTTGTCCTCGGAGGAGCCTTTTTCAGCGCCGCCTATGTTCTTTACATGTTGAAAACCCTTTTCCTGGATGTTCGTGAGGAAAGTATACTCATACACTTCACGGACATCAGGGGCTACAAGCTACTTTCCTTTCTGCTTCTTCTGATTCCGATACTTCTTATAGGATTTTTCCCCCACCTTTTCTTCGGGATGTTCGTTGAGGCAACGGACCTTATTCTCAAAAGGTTTATAAACTTGGGCTGACAGGGGAAAGGCAATGGAAGTGAAGGAACTCATCGGGACCATAGAGCTACCGGACCTCGGATTATTCCTTCCCGAGCTGATCGTTCTCATAACTGCCTTTGTCCTCTTTACCCTTGACCTTGCCCTCTCTCCAGCGAGAAAGAGATTGCTTCTGCCCTCTATTTCTGCAATAGGGTATGTAAGTGCCTTTATCTCCCTGTTCCTGACGGGAGGCATGACGGGAGATACCTTTTACCGCACCTTTACAAAGGATACTCTCGGTACCCTAATAAAGATCTTTGAAGTTTTAATAACCATCGGCGTTCTTGCCTTTGCCAACAGGTACTTCAGGCACAGAAGATCACTATACGGCGAGTTTTACTACATGCTTGCCTTCACCCTGCTCGCGTCCATGATACTCGTGTCTTCCTACAACCTGATAGTTATTTATGTTGCCCTTGAATTCGTTTCAATAGGGTTTTACATACTCACCGCGCTTATGCGCGGTAGTTTTATCGCAAAGGAAGGGGCTTACAAGTATCTGATCCTCGGCGGTCTCTCTATAGCCCTTGCTTCTTACGGTGCTGTCTTTATGTACATCTACGCTGGTTCAATAGACCTCAGGGAGATACTAACATACAGGGGTCAGGACCACCACTACCTGATTCTCGGCATTGTTTTGTTCCTTATTGGATTTGCAATAAAGATAGGAGCGGTGCCTTTTCACTTCTGGCTTCCCGACGCCTATCAGGGGGCTCCTACGCCTATTACCGCGTTCATGGCTTCGGTTGGAAAAATGGCCTTCTTCGTTCCCGTAGTTAGAATAATGCCCCTCATCGGAGAAAAGTTTTCCTTTGCATGGATGATAACTGTCGGAGTGATTGCGGCGGTGACGATGCTTTACGGGAACATAGTGGCGCTCGTTCAGAAGGACATCAAAAGACTTCTTGCCTACTCCTCAATTGCTCACTCGGGATACATTCTTGCCGGTGTGGCTGTTACCGAAACGATCGGGCTTAAGGCTGTTATCTACTTTCTCATTGCCTACGGGGTCATGTCTGCGGGTGCATTCTTGGCAGTAGCACTTCTTGAAAGGTCCGGAGGGTGGGAGAACACAATCGCAGAATTCTCCGGACTCAGGTTTTCTGCCCCTTACCTTGCCTTCTCCTTCATGATATTCATGTTTGCCCTTCTGGGAGTTCCGCCCACGGTGGGTTTCGTGGGAAAGACCCTTGTCTTTATGGCACTCAGCTACGATAAGCTCTGGTGGCTTGCTCTGATAATTATTCTTTCAACAGCCATATCAACGGGATACTATGTAAGGCTCGTGGTTCTTATGTACATGAAGGACAGGGAGAAGGAGGTCTCGGTGAGGGAAAGGAGCTACCTTGAGACCGCTTCCCTTGCCGTCCTGACCTTACTGACGATCCTTCTGGCGGTGTTCCCCTCCGCCATCTGGGAGTTAATTAGCCCCTCCGCGGAAATACTGTTTCAGAGGTGAGAGACATGGATTACATCGGACTTCTTCTGCTATTTGCGGTTATGCTGGGAATAGCCTTGGTCATGATCTCACTTAACTGGCTCCTTGGACCAAAAACCCCTCAGGAGTACGAGGATTATCCGTACGAATGCGGTGTCCCGCTGTATGACCAAAGCGCCCAGACCACCTTTCATCAGGGGTACTACCTTCTGGGGCTTTTGCTCCTTCTCTTTGACATTGAGGCTGCGTTTCTTTTCCCCTGGACCATAGTTTACAGATGGCTCGGCATATTCGGTTTCATTGAAATGTTCCTTTTCATCCTTATATTAACCTACGGTCTTCTCTACGCCTGGAGAAAGGGAGCCCTGAACTGGCAGTTTGAGATGGAGGAAGTCTGAAGATGCCCTGGGCTGAGGAAAAGGATCTTCAAGAACTTGAAAATAGATTTGAGGGAACCAAGGTAAGCAGGGGAAAGAATTTAACCTCTGTAAACGTTCCGAGGGACAAACTCCTTGATGCCCTTAAAGTCCTGAAGTACGAAATGGGCTTTAAGCTCTTTCTTGATCATTCCGTAATAGACCTCAAGGAGCTTCTTGAAAAGGAAAAGGACTTTTCCAAGGCTTCACAGGAAGGCATAGTTGCTTTTCCGGAGGACAGTGTATCAAGGTATCAGGCCTTTTACATACTTTACAACGTTGAGGCGAGAAAAAGGGTTGTTGTTAAGACGAGAACCGATGGGAGGCTTCCCTCCATTGAAAAGCTCTGGTTTGCCGGAAAGTGGGCTGAGAGGGAAGCTTACGATATGTTCGGAATTGAGTACGAGGGGCATGAAAACCTCGTCAGGGCATTCCTGTGGGAGACCTACCCCTACTACCCCCTTAGAAAGGACTTTCCCCTTGAGGGAATTCCCGAACAGGAACTTCCCTCCTTGAACGAAGTGTATTTCGGAGACAGGCTTGAGGGTACAATGAACTACGAACGTCAGCATACCATCTGTCCAACCCTTGAGGACCTTGAGATAACCGAAAAGAGGAGGTTAAAAAAGAAGGCTCAGATAGTTCTCAACTGGGGTCCCCTCCATCCGGGTACTCACGGAACCATGTGGTTTTTATTTGACCTTGAAGGAGAGAGGATAGTACAGACCGATGTCATTCTGGGCCAGCTCCACAGGGGTGTTGAAAAGCTCGCGGAAAACGAGATGTACAACCAGTTTCTCGTTTACACCGACAGGATGGACTATCTTTCAGCCCTCTGTTCCAATCAGGCGTGGGTGGTTGCTGTGGAGAGGATTCTGGGAATAGAGGACTTGGTGCCTCCCAAAGCCAAGCTCATAAGAACAATGCTCTCTGAGCTCCAGAGGATAAATTCCCACCTCCTGTGGCTCGGCACCTACGCCCTTGACCTCGGAGCACTCACCATTTTCCTCTACGCCTTCAAGGAAAGGGAAAAGATCATGGACATCCTTGAGGGCATAACGGGTGCGAGGCTCACCATTTCCTTCCCCCGGGTGGGCGGTGTCAGAATGGACCTTCCCGAGGGAGCCCTTGAGGTTATTGGAGCTTTCATTAAAAGGTTTCCCAAGGAGCTGGGCGACTGGGAGAGGATTTTAACGAGAAACAGGATCTGGCTAAGGAGGAACAAAGGCGTAGGGGTTCTAACAAAAGAGGATGCTTATTACTACGGCGTCACTGGTCCCGTGATCAGGGGCTCCGGCGTAGCGTACGACATTAGAAAGCTTGAGCCATACGATGCATACGGCGATGTGGAATTTGATGTGCCCGTTGGGGAGACGGGAGACTGC
>JALSHX010000016.1 GCA_026982025.1 Aquificaceae bacterium
GGCAACCGCTACTGCGGAGAAGATGAGTATTGCTCCGTATCCTTCCACCGCCACCTCCGCTTAAAAAGCAATCAAAAATATAACATATAATTTCTCTGTGAGTTACATCCTTGCCCTAACGGGTATCAACATTTTTTTCCTTCTCCTCAGATATCTATACATCCTTTACTACCCAATAGACCTTGCGCCTGACGAGGCTCTTTACTGGGAGTACTCAAGAAGACCCGACATCAGCTACTACTCAAAACCGCCTCTTGTGGGCTACCTGATCGGGGTTTCCACAGGAATTTTCGGTGATACGGAGCTGGGCGTGAGGTTCTTTCCTCCCCTTTTGACTTTTTTTCTAAGCTTCATACTCTACCGCTTTGCCCTTGACCTGTACGCGGACCGCAGGCTCGCCCTTACGGCAGCCGTTCTTCCTCACTTCCTGATAGGTCCCTCAATGAACGCTATACTGATGACAATAGACGCTCCATTTATATTTTTTTACTCCCTAAGCCTCTGGCTCCTGTGGAGATCTCTCATCACGGGAAGCAGGCTGTGGTGGACTTTTGCGGGGATTTGCGGTTTTCTTGCCCTTCTGAGTAAGTACACGGCGGTCTTCCTTCTACCCACCCTCATCATTTTTAAACCGAGGCTTCTCAGGGTCAGGGAATTCTGGGTTTTTTCCGCCCTCTTGATGCTCGGATTAATTCCTCCCGCAATCTGGAACGTGATTAACGACTTTGCGGGATTCAAACACCTTTTTTTCCTTGCAGGAGCAAAGGAGAAGGAGGCGGGAATCAACCTCAAATACTTCTTTGAGTTTCTGGGAGGTCAGATAGCCATCCTCTCGGTTATACCCTTTTTTTTCATGGTTTACGGCTGGTTCAAATCATTCAAAGAAGGAAAACGACAGGATCAGTTTTTAACATCCGCGACACTGCCGGTTGTTGCCTTCTTTGCCCTAATGTCCCTGTGGACTGAAGTTTACGCAAACTGGAGCGCCTTTCCCTACATGGCGGGTATTCTTCTTGCTGTTAAATACATGAAAGGCAAGTGGTACAAAGCCTCTCTGGTCCTCGGAACTCTTCTCCTTATTCCCATGTACACATACCTCCCTCCCCAAATAGATATGAAGAAGAGGATAGTGGGATGGGAGGAGCTCGGAAAAGAAGTCAGCAGGATTTACAACCCCGAAAGTGACTTTATCCTTTCTCCCGCCTACCAGATAAGTGCAGAGCTCGCCTTTTACACAAAGGGTCAGCCCTACACATACTCCGTCAATCTCGGAAGAAGAATGAACGACTACGACTTCTGGAAGGATGACCTCCCCCGACAAATCGGAAAGAACGGAATTTTTGTTACGCCCGGCGGTCTTGACCCGAGGGTCAGGGAAGCATTTGAGGAGGTCCTTCTGGTAAAGAATTTCTCCTACAAATACCGCGGAGCGGTGGTTAGGAAGCTAAAAATTTACAAATTAAAAGGGTTTAAAGGAAGGATCAGGGAAGCGGAACCGACCGCCTACTGAACCGTAAGGTAAACCCCTATCACAATCAGGGCAACTCCCAGATAGTTCAGGGGGCTGAGTCTTTCTCCGAATACGATTCCCGAAAGTATCAATACCAGCGCAAAGGTGAGGAAGGTGAAGGGATAAACCTTGCTGAGGGGAAGAAACTTAAGGGCATAAATCCACAGGAAGGCGGAAAAACCGTAAAGAACAAAGCCCGCCCACAGAAGAGGGTTTTTAACGCTGGCACCTGACATTTTAAAAAAAACCTGTCCTGCGGATGCGGTTAATGTTGAAAGAAGGAGAAGAAGGTAAAGAAACTTCAAATCCTTTCCTCCACTATGTAGCGCGGTCTTCTCTTGGTCTCCATGTAAATTTTGCCTATATATTCGCCGAGTATTCCTATGAAGAAGAGGTTAAGCCCTCCGATAATGTACATGGGAAGCACTACCGAAAGCCAGCCCGTTATGCTTCTGCCTGATATCTTCACCGCCACCGCCCAGAGAGACATAATTAGTGAAGCAATGAAGATTAAGAATCCTATTACCGTTATCACCCGCAGAGGGACGACGCTGAAGGAGGTTATTCCTTCCCATGCAAAGGACAGCATCCGCCTGAAAGGGTACTTGGTTTTTCCCGCAACTCTTTTTGCCCTTTCGTACTCTACTACCGTTGAAGGAAATCCGATGTAGGGAACCATCCCCCTCAGGAAAAGGTTAACCTCTTCCATCTTCACCAGAACATCTCTGACTTTACGGGAAATGAGCCTGAAGTCCGCATGATTCCTGACAACTCTCGTGCCGAGCTTTTCCATTATCCAGTAAAAGAGCTCCGCCGAATACCTCTTGAGGGGGGAATCAACGCTTCTGTCCTTTCTGACGCCGAAAACCACCTGATAGCCCTCGTGATACTTTTCTACCATGGATTGAATGACATCGGGAGGGTCCTGCAGGTCTGCATCAATGGTCACGGCAATGTCGTAATCGCATTCAAGTAGCCCGCAGAGAAGGGCATTCTGATGACCGAAGTTTCTTGAAAGTTTTATTGCCCGCACCCTCTCTCCGTTAGTCCCCCTCAGACTTTTTAAAAATTCCCAAGTGCCGTCGGTGGAGCCGTCGTCAATAAATTGAATGTAGCTTTCGGGGGAGATTAGACCATCGGAAACCATGTCCTTAAGAACCTCAAGGATCTTAGGGGCACTGTGGGGAAGGGCGCTCTCCTCGTTATAGCAGGGAACTATTATGGCAAGAGTAGGCGCGGTCATTTCAGGCGACCGAAAACTCTTTCTTTATAAATCCTTTCCAGGTTTCGGGCATTGCCTCCAGCTCCTCCTCCGCAATCTTCTTCACCAGCTCCTCCACTCCCCTGATCTCCTTTTGGGTCCTGACCTTAACATCGCACACCTGAGGCTCGTTGATAGGCTTACCTATTTGAGAAACCAGATAGCAGTATGCTTCCTCAATCTCCTCAATCTCCTTCACAACCCTGCCCGCAATGGTCCCGGCAACCACATTGTAAATCTTTCCGATGTGGGAAACGGGATTCTTCCCCGCCGCGGCTTCAAGGCTCATGGGCCTGTATGGAGTTATTAATCCGTTAACCCTGTTTCCTCTACCCACCTGTCCGTCGTCTCCCTGCTCCGCTGAGGTCCCCGTTACCGTTATATAAACCGTTTCCTTCTCCGGATCGTCAGCGGTGTTTATAAAAACCTCGGAGGGACCCGTGTAAATCTCCGACACCAGCTCCTCAACCCTTGCCTTCACCTCAGCCTTCTTCTCAAGATAATGGGCTACGGAGGCAAGGTGCCTGTCCACAAAGGCACAGGCGACTGTTATTCTCATCCTCTCACCTATCCTTACCCCCATGACCTTTATGTCCTCACCTACCTCCGGATGAATCTCTTTAAATTCATCTGAATTCAGCAGTCGCTCCGTCTCATAAACCACCCTTTCAAGGTCATCAAGGGGTGCGTAGCCAACGCCGAAGGAAGTGTCATTCGCAAGGGGAACCTCTCCGCTTCTCTGGAACCTTAAAAAGAGGTCCACAAGGTCCCTGCTCCCGGGCTTGATCCTCGGCTTTATAATGAGGTGCCTGTTGGGATCAAGGTTTCTGAGGTTTTCTCTGATCCACTTTCGCGTTACCTCTATTGCGAGCTCCTCAACGGGAAAGGGCTTGCCATCCTTTTCGCTTAAAGCTCTCCCGACGAGATATATCTCAATGGGTGAAATAACCTCACCGCCTCCGAACCGGGGGTTTGCGACACCTCCAACGAGGAGGGCTTTGTCAACATTGTGGTGCATGATGGCTCCCATTTCCTCAAGGTAAAGTCTTGACAGCTCTACCGAGAACTCTTCCGCGAGAGAATCACAGATGGTATCGGGGTGTCCTGTACCCTTTCTTTCAACGATCTCCGCCATCTGGGTGTAAACGGGCTCAAAGGTCATGGGAGTAACCACAATATTCCGCACCCTTTCCTCCTTCCGAAGATTAAAAATTATACACCGATGATCCTGCCAGCATCCTCAAGGAGCTTTTCAAGACCCTTTAAATCGGGTGATTCAGCATAAATGCGGATCAGGGGCTCTGTACCCGATGGTCTCATTAGAAGCCAGCTATCATCCTCAAAGACGAGTTTGAGCCCGTCAACGGTGATCACCTCCCTTACTCTCTTACCTCCTACCGCCGAAGGCGGTGATTGTGACATCTCCTTAATAAGAGCCTTTGTCTTCTCCTCGGCGGGACGGTCAATTCTCCTGAAGTAGGCCGTGCCGAATTCCCTGAAAAGGTCCCCGATTATTTCCGAAAGGGTCTTTCCCCTTGCGAGGATCATTTCAATTATCATAAGGGCAGAAAGAAGCCCGTCCCTCTCGGGAAGGAAGGCAGGAAAGCCGTAACCTCCGCTCTCTTCACCCCCGAACAAAACCTTTTCCCGCAGGACCACCTCGTTTATGTTCTTAAAGCCAACGGGAACCTCCTTAATCTCTACTCCTTCAGAGGAACATATCCTGTCCGCGAGGAATGTGGTTGAGACGGTTTTGACCACCACGCCATCACGATGACCCCTGTCCCTCAGGAGGTGGAGAAGCAGAAGGGCGTAAACGACCTGACTGTTAACAAACCTTCCCATTTCATCAACAAAGGCAACCCTATCTCCGTCACCGTCATTTGCAACGCCGAGGTCCCCGCCCATAGACCGCACCTTCTGGCAGAGGACACCGAGGTTCCTTTCAACGGGTTCCGGAGGATTTCCACCAAAGAGGGGGTCTCTCCAGCTACGCAAACCGACCACCGAAGTTTTTGTTCCTTCAAGAGCCCTATGAAGAAGACCCGATGAGGTGCCGTGCATGGCATCGTGGACAATAAGGAGCTCTCTCTCCCTTAAAAGGGACATGTCCACTTGTGCACGCACCGCTCTTATGTACTCCTCGCTGATTTCTTTTTTGCTGACCGTCCCGGAAAAGTTAACGGAGGGCGCGTCGGCTTCAATTCTCTTTTCAACATCCCTGAGAAAGTCTGCGGTTGCCGAGCCTCCGAAGGATTCCTTTATCTTGTACCCGTTGTAGTCTGCAGGGTTGTGGGAGGCGGTAATCATAACCCCGTTCTCGTATTCACAGTATTTAACGGCGTAGGAAACAACCGGGGTGGTGCATGGGGTCCCGGAGAGAACCACATCAATACCCTCGCTACGCATAACAAAAGCAACAATTTGGGCAAAGCGTTCAGAACCGAACCTCCAGTCATAACCCACAAAGACCCTTTTAAGACCCCTTTCCTTTAAGACCTCTGAGTGGGCCTTCGCCACTCTTGCAACATTTTCCTCAGTAAATTCCCTTCCTATAACCGCTCGCCAGCCGTCTGTCCCAAACTTAATCATTTGTTTGCCTCCTTTCTCTTATGAAATTTCCTCTCAGTAAGAATGGCATACTTGAGGAAGGTGGAAAAACCGCTAACCGCTGAAGCTATGAATCCCCTGTATCCGTCAAGGAAGCCCATCTTAAGAATGAAGATCTTGAAGAAGTTCCAGAAGGGCCTGAATGTCAGGTCGCCCGCTCCCGGCTCAAACCCTTCCCTTTCAAGGACAAGGGCACTTTTTTCCGCAAGATCAACGGAAGAGAGGAGGTGGTCTCTGAGGTCCTTCCAGCTGAAGTGGTAAAGGTCCCCGGTCAGCTTTGAAACTCTACCGCCGGGAAGAATTAGCCTTTCGTGAATTTCTCCCTCCCACCTCGGATTCAAATTCCTCCTGACGAGCCTTAGCCTCCACTCGGGCTGAAAAGTGTACTTCAGGAACTTTCCCATATAGAACGTTCTTCTGTTGATGAAGTATCCATCCGCGGATGGGCTCTTGAGCTCCTTTTTAATTGATTTCTTCAGTTCCTCCGAGGGGACCTCATCGGCATCAAGAAACAGGACCCAGTCGCACCTGCACTTTTCAAGGGCGTAGTTCCTCTGTCCCGAATACCCCCTCCAATTCTCAATAAATACCTCCGCACCCATCTCCCTTGCAATCTCCACTGTTCTGTCCTCCGAACCCGAATCAACAACCACTATCTGGGAAGCCAGATCCATTACAGCGGAAAGCGTCCGCCCTATGTTTTGCTCCTCATTAAGAGTTATGATAGCAACGGAGAGGGAGGACATGGTCAACCGGCCGAGATAACCTCAAGATATGCTCCGACGCCCGACCCCGGGATAGTGTCCCTTCCGAGCCTTCTAAGAGCCATCTCAAGGGACGAGAGCGCAACAGTCATGTCAAGGTAATCCATTCCCATGTGGGAAATGCGGATTATCCTGCCCTTAAGCGGACCCTGACCCCCCGCAACTCTGACTCCCATTTTAATCATCTCTCTCCTAATATCTTCCGCCTCAAGGCCTTCGGGAGGCAAAAGTGCGGTCAGGGATATGGACGGGTTCTCCGCAAGGAGCTTTAGCCCGAGCCTCTCGCACGCTGTTATGACTCCCTGCGAAATAAGCCTGTACCTTCTTTCCACCCCTTCCATCCCATCTTTGATGAGCATTCTCAGGGACTCCCTCAATCCGAGGATCAGAGAAATAGCGGGAGTGAAGGAGGTCTGTCCCTCACTTTGCTTTTTGACCTCTTCCGATACATTGAAGTAGTAAGACCCCCTG
>JALSHX010000017.1 GCA_026982025.1 Aquificaceae bacterium
GAAAGAGGAAAACTCCGATTGGTCTGTGCTTTCCCTTGAGACCAACCCTTGACCTTCTGATAGCTTTGGCAATTGCTTTTATTGCATCGTCCTGACCCACAACCCTTTTCTTGAGTTCATCCTCTATGTGAAGGAGCTTTTCCATGTCGCTCTCGTGGACCCTCCTCACGGGAATTCCGGTCCACCTTGCAACCACTTCCGCAACATCCTCCGCCGTTACCCTCGGCTTATCCTTTTCCATCTCCTGCTTCCACTTTGCCTTGAGGTTTTCAAACTTCGCCCTAAGTCTCAGCTCCTCGTCCCTTATGCTCGCCGCCTTTTCGTAATCCTGATCGCTTGCAGCTATCTCCTTCTCCTGCTCAAGCTCTTTGATCCTTTCCTCAAGTTCCTTGAGCTCGGGAGGAAGGTCCATCGCCTTAAGCTTGACGAGGGCTCCCGACTCGTCTATCACATCAATGGCTTTATCCGGCAGGTTTCTGTCCGTTATGTACCTCACCGAAAGGCTTACAGACTTTTCTATCGCCTCGGGCGTGTACTCAACCCCGTGGAAATCCTCAAACCTCTTCTTGAGTCCGTAAAGTATTTGAAGGGTGTCTTCCTCGGAAGGCGGATCTACCAGAACGGGCTGGAACCTTCTCTCAAGGGCACCGTCCTTCTCTATGTACTTCCTGTACTCGTCAAGGGTTGTTGCACCGATAACCTGTATCTCGCCCCTTGCGAGGGCAGGCTTGAGCATATTGGAGGCATCTATTGAACCCTCAGCCGATCCCGCACCCACAAGGGTGTGAATCTCATCTATGAAAAGGATGACATTGGGAGCCTTTTCAAGCTCCTTGAGAATGTTTTTGAGCCTCTCCTCAAACTGACCCCTGTACTTGGTTCCCGCCACGAGTGCCGCGAGGTCAAGGGCAACCACCCTCTTATTGAGCAGTGGCTCGGGAACCTCCTTGTTGGCGATCCTCTGGGCAAGACCCTCAACTATTGCGGTCTTACCCACCCCGGGATCCCCAAGAAGGACCGGGTTGTTCTTCCTTCTTCTGACAAGTATCTGTATAACCCTCTCAATTTCACGCTCCCTACCTATAACGGGATCCAGCTTTCCCTCTCTTGCCATCTGGGTAAGGTCTCTTGAAAACCTGTCAAGGTTGGGCGTGGGAGCGTACTTGACGCTCTCCTGAGGAGGTAGCTCCCCGAGAATCTGGAGAACATCTCGCCTGACAGAGTACTCGTCAAGACCGAAGCCCCTGAGGATCCTTCCGCCGAGTCCCGTTTTTTCCCTCACTATTCCGATCAGAAGGTGCTCAGGACCCACAAACTGGTGGTGAAGGATGCGCGCCTCCTCAACCGCAAACTCAATTACACGCTTTGCATCTGGTGCAAAGAGGATCTCACCGGTGTGAGACCCCCTGTTTATCTGACCCATTACAGCCTTCCTGACCTTATCCGGTGTTAGACCCTGCCTTGAGAGGACGAGGGTGGGAATGTCTTCCTCTTTGATGAGAGCTAACAGAATGTGCTCGCTTCCAAGATAGCTGTGCCCCAGATCAAGAGCTTCCTCTCTCGCCTGAAGTATAACCTGGCGAGCCCTTTCCGTAAACTTTTCAAACATACCTTAACCTCACTTGACTTTATAAGATAACATACAGGGCGATCCTGACAATACTATGTTGGGCGTCATTTAAAACATTGAGCCATGCGGACGATAATGATATGGCTAAATTAACATAGGATATGGCAAAAAAGAGAACCTTCAAGATAAGCCTTATTCTTGAAGCATTCCACAACCTTGAAAAATCATACACCGACCTGAAGAAGAACCTCTCAATTCCTCCCGAGGAATTCGTCTCCAACAAGCTCGTCCTTGACAGAGTTAGAATTGACTTTAACCTTGCCTTTGAGAGCTGTATGCGGGTTTGCAGACACATGTCCGCGGTGATGGGAGTTAGAGCTGGATCAAAGGACTGCCTCGTCAAGATTGCGGGAGAGATCGGAATGCCCCAGAGCGAGAAGCTCGCCTCTTTCACGGATTTTTACTTTAAGTACAGAGACCTGAAAGACGCGGTTTCACCGCGTGAGCTTTACGAATTTTTAAAAGAAAACCTCTACCTTTTTAAGGAATACGCCAGAAGCGTGGTTGAATACATCAAAAAAACGACGGGAAACACACTGCTAATTGACTTTGACCTCCTCAAGGAAAAGGCAAGGCACATCAAAGACTCCGTTAAAAAAATTGAGTTCGTCCTCTCTCAGGGACCCGAGGAGTTTTCCTCCAAGCCCATGTACTACGACAGGACCAAGTACTTCTATCAGGTTGCCTACGACTCCCTTTACGATATCTGCACCCACCTTGCTCCCAAATTCGGAGTTAAGAAGTTCGGAGAGGACTGTCTGACCAAGATGGTGGAATCGGGAGTAATCCCTGACAGTATGTACAGCGATGTCCTCCAAATGACACAGCTCAAGAACAAACTCATAAGTACATGGGAGGTTCCTCCTGATGAACTCTTTAAAGAGTTAAAAAGGCTGACGCCAAAATTTACCGCGGTGCTCAAGGAAATTTCTTCAAGCCTCGGAAAACTACTTGAAGAAAGGAAGGCAGAGGGATGAAGCTTTTAATAACCGGTGTAGGTTCCGGACTGGGAAAGGCACTCGCCCTTGAAGGGTTGAGGAGAGGCTATGAGGTTTACGCCCTGAGCAGGCACCTGCCGGAGGAGCTTTCTGGAAAAGTAAGGTTCGTCCGGTGTGACCTTTCCTATCTTGAAAGGGTTTCCACCTGCCTCCTGAAGCTGATTGATGGCGTCAGTGAGATTGATCTCGTCATTCTCAACGCAGGGATACTCGGTAAATTCGGCGATATGGTTGAAGTGCCCCTTAAAGACTTCCTTAAGGTAATGGATGTCAATGTGTGGTCAAACAAGATAATCCTTGACACACTCCTCAAGGAAGGAATAAGGCTGAAGCAGGTGGTTGCCATCTCTTCGGGAGCAGCGGTGAACTGCAACCGAGGATGGAACGCTTACTCAATCTCCAAGGCATCCCTCAACTGTCTGATTAAGCTCTACTCAAGGGAGGCTGAGTCAACCCACTTCACCGCAGTGGCGCCGGGTCTTGTTTTTACTCCGATGCTTGAGGAGGTGATGAAGCAAAGCGAGGAGAAGTACCCTTCCGTTGGACGTATAAAGGCATCTCCCAAAAGAAGGCCGGAGGAGGCAGCGAGGATGATTTTTGACCTTCTTCCCAGATTCCTTGAATTTGAGAGCGGATCATTCCTGGACGTCAGGAAACTTTGAGGAACTCGGCGATCCTATTTAGAATAAACTCGGCACTTTTTATCTTGTCAGAAAACTCAAATTCTTCAACACCTTCCCCGGATACAAGGAAACCCCTGTGGTGATCCGAACCCATGACCTCCACCGGATTGGCAACTATGAGGTCAAGGTTTTTTCTCCTAAGCTTTTCCTTTGCGTTCTCAACGAGATTTTCGCTCTCAAGGGAAAAACCCACCACCACCTGATTTTTTTTCTTGGTCCCGATCTCCTCAAGGATGTCGGGATTTCTTTCAAGATCAATGGTAATGTCTCCCATCTTTTTTATCTTCTGCACGCTCCGTGTTTTCGGCCTGTAATCGGAAACCGCCGCGTTCATGATCACCGCGTCTGCCCAGTCCAGAAGTTCCAAAACCTTTAACATCATTTCATCGCATGTTTGAACCCTGAAAATGTCAACCTCTGGAGGTTCTTCCGCGGTGGTAAAACCTGCCACGACCTTAACATCCGCACCCAACCATCTGGCAACCCTTGCAAGGGCAAAGCCCATCTTACCCGATGAGTCGTTGGATATGTAGCGAACCGGGTCAAGATACTCCCTTGTTGACCCTGCTGTAATGAGGATCCTTTTTCCCTGCAGGACCTTGGGATATAGGGATCTGACCACGTGGTCAAAGAGCCTCAATGGAGAGGCAAGCTTTCCTTCCCCCTCCTCCTCGCAGGCAAGAACTCCGTATTCCGGCGAAACTATCACTGCGGATCTGTCCCTGACCAGAAGGTCAAGGTTTCTCCTCACGACCTTTTGACTCAGCATGACCGTATTTGCAGCAGGAGCCACTATAAGGGGTCCGTCGTAAGCAAGGGCTGTTGTGGTAAGGAGGTTATCCCCCTCGCCCATCGCCAGCTTGCTCAATGTGTTAACGGTGCAGGGAGCAATGAGAAATGTCTGTGCCCATCTTGCAAGGTTTATGTGAGCAAGCGGGTCTTCAGACCAGTCTGTGTAAACCCTGCTGGAGGAAAGGGTCTCAAAGGTAATGGTTCCCACAAATTTGGTAGCAAAGGGAGTCATTATTATCTTCACATGGGCACCTTCCCTGCGAAGCATACGAACCAGATCTGCAATTTTGTAAACCGCAATTCCGCCCGTGATTCCTATGAGAACCCTCTTGCCTTCAATCAGCCCCATTTCAACCCAGACACCAGCTTAGAACAGCTGTCCTTATAAAGATGCCGTTGCGGACCTGATCTTTTATGAGGGATTTCTCAGAGTATATGAGGTCGCCATCAATATCCACGTTCCTGTTTACGGGTCCCGGATGCATAAAATAACCCTTAAGTTTTTTGTGCCTTTCCTCCGTTAAACCGAACTGCATGAAGTAGCTCTTTTCCGAACTGATGAGGTTGTCCCTCTGTCTCTCTTTCTGAAGCCTCAGCCAGATTACCGCATCAGCCCACTCAATTCCTTCGTCAACATCGTCAAATACCTTTTCCACCTCAAACACATGAATGTCCCTCGGAATCAGGGTCCTCGGTCCGCTTACGCCGATCCTCGCTCCGAAGAGCTTCAGCAGTGGTGCCGTTGACCTGAAGACCCTGCTGTAAAGAATGTCCCCCACAAAAAGAACCCTTCTGTTTTCAACGTCTCCGAAGGACTCGGTCAGCGTGAACAGGTCTATCAAGCCCTGAGTCGGATGCTGGTGGGAGGAGTCGCCCGCGTTTATGAGACTTATGCCCGAACGATTAACCAGATCCTCGTAGGGAAACAGGGTAAAGGGAATTCTGAATACTACAGCACGAAATCCGAGGAAGGCAAAGGTCAGGATCGTATCCTGAAAGCTCTCCCCTTTGACCATTGATGAAGTGCTGTCCGTCACCGTGTAAGGAGTCATGCCCAGAGTCCTGACCGCCTTTTCAAAAGAGATGCGGGTTCTCGTGGACGGTTCAAGGAACAAAAGGGCAACATCGCCATCCATTCGCGGGGTCTTGCCATTTTTAATGTCCTTTGCAATATTTATTATTCCCATGACATCGTCTCTGGTAAGGTCGCGGACGGAAATGAGGCTTCTCATAACCCCCTTCTCCTATTTTAGCTTACTTGACTTCTGTCATAACTGGAGGGATTGGATCGCTGATATTAATAACTGTAAAATGAATTGGCATGAGGAGGTGATGAGATGAGTTTTGAATACAGTGAAAAGGTTCTTGATCACTTTTTGAACCCCAGAAATGTGGGTGTTCTTGAAGATGCAAACGGAGTCGGGCAGTGCGGAAACCCTGCCTGCGGTGACGCAATGCTCTTTACCATAAAGGTTAACCCCGAAAACGATGTCATTGAGGATGTCAGGTTCAAAACCTTCGGTTGCGGTTCTGCAATAGCCGTCAGCTCTCAGCTAACGGAGATGATTAAGGGCAAAGACATCAACTACGCCCTCAACCTCACCTACAAGGAGATCTTTGACGAGCTCGGAGGTCTTCCTCCCCAGAAGATTCACTGCACCAATCTCGGGCTTGAGACCCTTCATGTTGCTATAAAGGACTACCTCCTCAAGCAGGGAAGGGAAGAAGAAGCCGTTAAGATCCCCGATTGCTACGAAGAGGAGGAGGAAGAGGAATCAAGCGAGTTTGAGTTTCTATCAAGCACCTGAGGCGTATAAAGGCGGAGGATGGCTGATGTCAGGGCTGTCGCACTCCTCAGCGGAGGGCTTGACAGTTCCTTAGCTGTCCGCCTCGTCCTGGAGCAGGGAGTCAGGGTTAAGGCGCTTCACTTCTACACCGGGTTTTGTATTACCGAGCACAAGAGGCGCCTCGGAATCAGGAAGGAGGACGGGCAGCACTATGTTAATCCTGCGTTAAAGGCGGCAGCCCGCCTCGGTGTCCCCCTTGAAATAATTGACATTTCCGATGACTACTACAGGATTGTTCTCAACCCAAAGTTCGGGTACGGAAAGAATGTTAATCCCTGCATAGACTGCAGGATATTCATGCTCAAAAAAGCAAAGGAAGTAATGGAGAGGGAGGGCTACCACTTCGTAATTACCGGTGAGGTTCTCGGCCAGAGACCCATGAGCCAGACCCTTCCGAGACTTAAACTCATTGAAAGGGAATCCGGTCTTGAAGGTCTCATCCTCAGACCTTTATCCGCAAAACTCCTTAAACCTACGGTTCCCGAAAGGCGGGGATGGGTTGACAGGGATAAGCTCCTTGCCATAAAAGGGAGGAGCAGGAAGGTTCAGTTAGAGCTCGCAAAACGGTACAACCTTGAGTACGAGCAACCCGCAGGAGGTTGTTGTTACCTCACAGATGAAAACTATGCA
>JALSHX010000018.1 GCA_026982025.1 Aquificaceae bacterium
CGAGTTCGGAATTGACTACATTGAGGGAGGCTGGCCGTACGCAAATCCCAAGGATAACCTCTTTTTTAAAAAGATAAAAAAGGAGAAATTGAACCGCTCAAAGGTTGTTGCCTTCGGCTCAACGAGGAAGGCGGGAAGGAAGGCAAAGGAGGATCCGCAGATTGAGTCCCTCATAAAAGCGGAAACTCCTGTGATAACGGTTTTCGGTAAAAGCTGGGACATGCATGTAAAAGACGCTCTGGGCACTTCCCTTGAAGAGAATTTGGAGATGATAGGTGACACGGTAAGCTTTTTAAGAAAGTATGCAGACGAAGTCATTTTTGATGCGGAGCACTTCTTTGATGGATACAACTCAAATCCAGAGTACGCCCTTGCGGTGATAGAATCCGCCGTCAGCGCGGGATCTTCCTGGGTAATACTCTGTGATACAAACGGCGGAATGCTACCCGACCGGGTTTACGAAATCACCCGCACGGTGATTGAGAAGTTCCCCGGCGTCAGGGTTGGGATACACGCTCACAATGACTCTGACACGGCGGTTGCAAACTCTTTGATGGCGGTTAAGGCCGGAGCCCGTCAGGTTCACGGGACCATCAACGGGATTGGGGAAAGAACGGGAAACGCAAACCTCTGTTCCATCATCCCGAACCTTCAGCTCAAAATGGGATTTTCAGCGGTGCCGGATGAGAGTTTGCCCCGTCTTACGGAGCTCGCCCACTTTGTTGCGGAGCTCTCAAACATGCCTCTTCCCAGAAACATGCCCTATGTGGGTGACAGCGCCTTTGCCCACAAGGGAGGTGTTCACGCCTCCGCGGTACTCAAGAGAAAGGAAACATACGAGCACATAGACCCGGACCTCGTGGGCAATAGAAGAAAGATCACCGTGTCGGACCTTGCGGGGAGGAGCAACCTCCTTTACAAGCTCAGGGAGTTCGGAATTGAGGTGGATGAAAGGTCTCCGAAGTTATTAAAGTTAATTGACAAGATAAAGGAGCTTGAAAAGGAAGGTTATCACTTTGAGGCTGCGGACGCCTCCCTTGAGCTCCTCTGCAGGAGGCACTTCGGGCTCGTTAAGGACTACTTTGACTTCACCGCCTACAGGGTCTTAATAGCCAAAAGGAGAAGCGACAGAATCCCCACCTCCGAAGCAACTGTTAGGCTTTCCGTTGAAGGCGTTGACGAGCACACAGCGTCGCTGGGGAACGGACCCGTAAGTGCTCTTGACAGGGCTCTGAGAAAAGCTCTTGAAGAGTTTTATCCCAATCTTAAAGACATGCAGTTAATAGATTACAAGGTCAGGATTATTAACGAGTCTGCGGGAACCTCCGCAAGGGTAAGGGTTCTCATAGAGTCTGCTGACAGCAAGAGAAAGTGGGGAACAGTGGGTGTATCCGAAAATGTCATTGAGGCTTCGTGGATAGCCCTCAGAGACGCCATAGTTTACAAACTTCTTAAGGACGAAGAGGAGAGCTCCTGAATTCTCTGCATGATCCTCTCTGCCACTTCCCTGTATCCTCTGGGAGAATCATCACTGTCTTTGAACACCAGAGGCTGTCCGATCCTCACCCTTATATCTCCGAAGGGTCTGGGAAACTTGGCTCCTCGTGGAAGAGACCTGTCGGTTCCCTCAATTAAAACGGGAACCACCGGGACACCGCTTTTTACCGCAAGGATTCCTACACCTGCTTTTGGTTTGAGGAACTTTCCCGGCTGTGCCCTCGTTCCTTCGGGGAAAATACCGATTTGAAGACCTTTGTTGAGAAGGTCAAGGGAGATTTTTAGAACCTCAAAATCTCCTCGTCTCCTGACCGGAATAGCCCTCATGTGCTTTAAAAACCAGCCGAGGGGAGGCTTAAACAGCTCTTCCTTTGCAAGAAACACGAGGGGCCTTGGTAGTACCGAGTTGAGAACGGGAGGATCAAGATGACTTCTATGGTTCGCTGCAACTATGCAGGGACCCTCGGGCATATTCTCAAGACCCGAGTACTTTATTCCGAAAAACCACCTGAATATAGCCTTTGCAACGGGACACAGGGGATTTAAGATGTATCGCTCAATCTTTGTAAAGTGGACTTCTCCCTTCACCGCTTATTTCTTTTCCCGAACGAGCTCCTTAACAAGTTCAACGAACTCTTCAACACTTATAGAGCCAAGGCTTCCATCTCTCTTGGATCTAACCGAAACAGTCCCGCCCTCCACCTCTCGGTCGCCGACAACGAGAATAAAGGGAATTTTCATCAATTCCGCTTCCCTGATCTTTGCATTCATCCTTTCGTCCCTTTCGTCAAGTTCAGCCCTTATACCTTCTTCTGAAAGTCTTCGGAGTATATTACGGGAGTACTCTATGTGTCTATCCGCAATGGGAACTATTACCGCCTGAGTGGGAGAGAGCCAGAGGGGAAGGAGTCCCCCGTGGTGCTCAAGGAGAATTCCTGTAAACCTCTCAATGGACCCAAGAAGCGCCCTGTGGATCATGTAAGGTCTGTGCTTCTTGTTGTCCGGTCCTATATATGTCATGTCAAACCTCTCGGGAAGGTTGAAGTCAAACTGAATAGTTGAGCACTGCCACAGACGCCCGAGGGCGTCCTTTATCTTGATGTCAATCTTCGGTCCGTAGAAGGCACCGCCTCCTTCGTCAATCTCCGCTTTGTATCCCAGATCCTCAACCGCCTTCAGCAGAGCTTTCTGGGAAATTTCCCACTGGTCGTCTGATCCGATTGCGTAGGGGGGTCTCGTTGAAACATAAATCTTAAATTCTTCAAAGCCAAAGTCCCGGAGCATGGCAAGGGCGAGGTCAAGGGTTTCCTTTATGACATCATCAACCTGCTGAGGAGTGCAAATTATGTGAGCGTCGTCCTGCGTAAAACCTCTGACCCTCAGGAGCCCGTGAAGAACACCCGACATCTCGTACCTGTAAACGCTTCCCAGCTCCGCGAGTTTGAGGGGAAGCTCCTTATAGCTTCTGACTCTGCTCTTGTATATGGATATGTGAAAGGGACAGTTCATGGGTTTGACATAGTAAGACTCACCTTCCATCTCCATTTCGGGAAACATGTTTTCTCTGTAGTACTCAAGGTGACCGCTGATCTCCCAGAGCTTTGCCTTTCCGACATGGGGAGTGTAAACGAACTGATAGCCTCTTTTAAGATGCTCCTCTTTCCAATAGTCCTCAAGTATTCTTCTGTAGGTTGAGCCTCTTGGTAGCCAGATGACGAGTCCAGCACCCACCTTTTCGTCAATCATGAAAAAGTCAAGCTCCCTTCCCAGCTTTCTGTGATCCCGTTTTTTGACCTCCTCGTAAAATTTAAGTCTCCTCCTGAGTTCTTTGTCGGTCCAGAAGGCAAGACCGTAAATTCTCGTCAGCTGAGGCTGGTCCGCCTTGCCCATCCAGTAAGCTCCCGATATGCCGGTAAGCTTAAAGGCTCCCGCCTTTCCCGTTGAGGGGAGATGAGGACCCTTGCACAGGTCAACGAAGTCTCCCTGCTCGTAAACGGATATGGGTTCATCCTCAGGAATTCTTTCAATGATGTCAATCTTGTATTTCTCACTCAGGCTGTTAAACAGGTCAATGGCTTCCTCCCTTTTTATCTCCCTCCTTAAGATAGGATAGTTTTTTTCAATAATCTCCCTCATCTTTGCTTCTATTCGGGGGAGGTCCTCCTCCGTTATGCTGTGTCCTTCAACTTCAACATCGTAGTAAAAGCCGTCCTCGGTGGTGGGACCGATCCCGAGATGAACCTTCTCGGTTCCGTAGAGTTCCTTAAGAGCCTGTGCCATGATGTGAGCGAGGGAGTGGCGAAGTATTTCAAGGGATTCGGGATCGCCCTTTTTGAGTATCTTCAATTGACCTCCTTCATGAAGGGGCGTCTGGAGGTCAAAAATCCTGTCTCCCAACTTTGCACCAAGAGCGTTATCAATTCCTACCATTGAAAGGACTTCTCCGAGGGGTGTGCCCTTTGGCACCGCCACTTCTCTATCCCCAACTTTGATGAGGATTTCTTCCTTCACCTTCATAGTTTTCATATTTTAAGGTGTTTAAAATAAAAGTTCTGACGAACCGAATAGGACAGTTAGGGGGTGAGATATGGTGATGCGCTGGATTGGGTTGATTCTCTTATTGTCGGTTGCCTTGGGTCAGACCATCAATAACGCCCATAAAGGCGCCATAAGGGACATTGACATTTACGGCAATATAATTGTAACCGCAGGTGATGACGGCTATATCAATGTCTGGAACCTTAAGAAGGGAAAGAAGATACTCTCCATAAAAAGTCACAGGGGAAAGGTTCTTGCTGTTGCAATAAATAAAAGGGGCTTCATTGCCTCTTCGGGCGATGATAGGGTCATAAAAATCTGGAGGCTACCCCTCGGTAAAAAGGTCAGGGAGTTGAGGGCTCATGAGGAGTATGTTAGGGCACTTTCCTTTTCAAGGTTCGGAAAGTTCCTCGCTTCGGGAGACGACCTGTGGGAGATAAGGATATGGGACGCTACCACCTGGAGGGAGGTGAGAAAGCTAACGGGACACTCGGGCTGGATTTATGACATAAGCTTCTCACCAAGAAAGGAGGTCTTTGCATCCGCAAGCAGGGATTACACCATAAGAATTTGGGACCTCAACGGAAAGACGAAGATTCTTAAGGGCCATAAAGACTTTGTTTACTCGGTTGCCTTTTCGCCCAAGGGAAGCCTCCTTGTATCGGGTAGCAACGACCAGAGGGTTATTGTTTGGAGGGTCAGGGATGGCAAGGCTCTTTTTAAATTCAAGGCTCACAACGGAGCGGTTTTTGCCGTTGACTACTCTCCCGACGGGACGCTGGTAGCAACGGGAGGTTTTGACGGAAAGGTTAAGCTCTGGAGCACAAAGGGCTGGACTCCCGTGGGGATCTTCAGCGGGCACAGGGGGAAGGTTTATGCCCTAAAGTTCTCACCTGACGGAAACTTCCTCGTATCGGGGGACGACAAGGGGACTCTCATAATCCGTAGAATAAAATAGTTTTCTATGATTGCTGTCGTTCAGAGGGTCTCAAGGTCAAGGGTCAGTGTGAACGGAAAAAAGGTTTCCGAGATAGGAAGGGGAGTCAATGTTCTTCTGGGTGTACTGAGGGGAGATTCGGAAGAGGATTCTCTCAAGCTCGCGAGGAAGATAGCCCACCTGAGGATCTTTGAGGACGAAAAAGGTAAGTTTCAGTACTCTCTTAAGGAGGTAGGGGGTTCCGCCCTCGTGGTTTCGCAGTTTACCCTGTGTGCCAGCCTTAAAAAGGGAAGACGTCCCAGCTTTGAGTTGGCGGAGGAGCCCGGCAGGGCTGAGGAGCTTTATAACCTCTTCGTAGAAGCTCTCGGGGACGAGGGGATTAAGGCTCAAAAGGGCGTTTTCGGTGCAGTGATGGAGGTTGAGATAATTAACTGGGGTCCCGTAACCTTTGTTATGGACTCAAGAGAGCTTTAGCAGGAAAGGACCGGGGCTATAATATATATATGGTAGAGGCTGAAAAATTAATTAAGGAAGGATTGACCTTTGACGATATACTCCTGATTCCCGGATACTCGGAGGTTCTTCCCTCCGAGGTTGATGTGTCAACAGAGATTGCGAGGGGGATAAGGTTAAACATTCCCATCATCTCCGCCGCAATGGACACTGTTACGGAAGCGCGTCTCGCCATAGCTCTCGCACGGGAAGGGGGAATGGGAATTATTCACAGAAACATACCTATTGATGTTCAGGCAAGAGAGGTGGAAAAGGTCAAGAAGTCCGAAAGCGGAATGATCCTCAATCCCGTTACCGTTAAACCGGATGCATCGGTTAGGGAAGCCCTTGAGATTATGGAGAGGTACAAGATTTCGGGAGTGCCGGTTGTTGACGCTCAAGGCTACCTTGTGGGAATTCTGACCAACAGGGACCTCCGATTTATAAAGCCTTCCGATTACGATAAGGAGGTTTCCCTTTACATGACCCGTGATAATCTGATAACCGCAAGGGAGGGGATAACCCTTGAAGAGGCAACGGAGATCCTTCAAAAGTACAAGGTTGAAAAACTGCCAATAGTAGATGATAGGGGTAGAATCAGAGGGCTTATCACCATCAAGGACATAGTAAAGAAGAGGCAATATCCCAACGCCTGTAAGGATGCAATAGGAAGGCTGAGAGTCGGTGCCGCGGTGGGTACGGGCGGGGAAACATTGGACAGGGTGTCAGCTCTTGTTGAGTCGGGAGTTGACCTCGTGGTTGTTGACACCGCCCACGGCCATTCAAGAAGGGTAATTGAGACAGTTGAGAGAGTAAAATCTTCCTTTCCCGACCTTCCCGTTGTTGCGGGAAATGTATCAACGGGTGAGGGAACGAGGGCATTGATTGATGCCGGAGCGGATGCGGTTAAGGTGGGAGTGGGTCCGGGATCAATCTGCACAACGAGGATTGTTGCAGGAGTGGGAGTCCCCCAGATTACGGCGATTATGGAGTCTTCAGCAGTGGCAAGGGAATACGGAATACCCATTATCGCGGACGGGGGTATCAGGTACTCGGGAGACATCGTAAAGGCACTGGCGGCGGGTGCGAGCGCCGTGATGCTGGGTAATCTCC
>JALSHX010000019.1 GCA_026982025.1 Aquificaceae bacterium
GGGATTCATCTCACCTAGACCCTTGTATCTCTGAATCTCCAACCCGCTCCGGGCTAGATCCATAAGTGTTGCGTAGATCTCCCTTATGTCGCTGACCTCTTTGCTCCTGGAATCTATCCCGACCGTCACTGGCGTTCTGACCTGAATTCCCTCAAGCACCTGCTTGTAAGATAAGGAAGAAAGGAATTCGGCGTCTATAAGCACCCTCGTACCGATCCTGTCGTCATAAAGAATGAGGTCGTAGGCTCCTTCAAAATCGTCGTACCTGAGTTCTACCCTGAAGTCAGGCAATTTCTGTGAAATCTTTGCAGAAAGTTCTCTGGCTCTTTCCTCGTCCCTCAGGTCCTCCTCAACAACACCTTCTCCGAGGAGAAAGGAAACCACCTCCTCACCTTTGCTTTTCACGAGGGCTCTGTAGCTCTCCTCGTACTCGTGAATGCCCTTAATAAATCTTATCAGCTCATCACCCCTGAGCTCGTTTCCCAAAGCATCCCTTATCCAACCTCCTTCTCTGATCAAGGAGTAAAGAAACTCCTCCAGCTCCCTGTCATCCTTGACATACATCTCTTTCTTACCCTTTTTTACACGGTAAAGGGGAGGAAGGGCAATAAAAACATGACCGTGGTCAAGGAGTGCGGGCATGAATCTGTAAAAGAAGGTAAGTAGAAGGGTCCTGATATGGGAACCGTCAACGTCCGCGTCGGTCATAAGTATTATCCTGTGATACCTGAGCTTTGAAAGGTCTATATCCTCGCCCACACCGCATCCGAGGGCTGAAACAATAGCCTTTACCTCCTCGTTGGCAAGAACCTTATCAACTCTCGCCTTTTCAACGTTTATTATCTTTCCTCTGAGCGGAAGGATTGCCTGAAACCTTCTGTCCCTCGCCTGCTTTGCTGAACCTCCCGCCGAGTCTCCCTCAACGATGAATATTTCGCACCTTTCCGGATCCTTCTCGGAGCAGTCCGCAAGCTTGCCGGGAAGTATGCCGTCCTCAAGGGGGGACTTTCTTCTTACCAGCTCCTTAGCCTTCTTTGCAGCTTCACGGGCAAGAGCTGCTTCAATCGCCTTTTCCACAATAAGGCGGAGTGTTTCCCTGTTTTTATCAAAGTAGTCTGTCAGGTAATCATAAACTATTGAGTCAACTATGTTTTTAACATTCTGATTCCCGAGCTTTGTTTTTGTCTGACCCTCAAACTGCGGTTCCGGAACCTTGCACGAAACAACCGCTACAAGGCCCTCCCTTATATCCTCCCCCGTGAACATGGTCTTTAACTCTTTGGAAAGTTTTAGGCCCTCCGCCATCCTCATGACAGCTTTTGTGAGTCCGCTCCTGAATCCTGTTACATGGGTTCCCCCTTCAACTGTTTTGACATTGTTCACAAAGCTGTCAAGAACCTCTCTGTAATCCTTTACATATCTGAAAGCTACATCAACGATAACCATATCCCTTTCGCCCTGAATACGAATCACCTCTTTAAAGAGGGGATCCTTGCCCTGAGAGAGGAAGTCAACAAGATCACCTATTCCCCTATCAAACTTGTAGACTTTTTCCTTTCCCGTTCTCTCGTCAAGGAGTCTGAAGGTAACTTCCGGATTGAGGTAAGCAAGCTCCCTGAGCCTCTTCTCAACGAGGTCAAACTTTATCTTGGTGGTTTCAAATATCTCCGAGTCCGGTTTGAAAGTGACTTTAGTACCCGTTCTCGTCGTCTTGCCCACGACCTTAAGGTCGTGAGATGGCTCACCCCTTCTGTATTCCTGCCTGTAAATTTTCCCCTCCCTGTAAACCTCAACTACCAGCCATTCCGCAAGGGCGTTGACAACGGATGCCCCGACACCATGAAGCCCCCCCGAGTAAGCATAAACCTTCTTCTCAAACTTACCGCCCGCCCCCAGCATTGTAAAGACCATCTCAACCGCGGGTCGCCCTGTTTCCGGGTGTACATCAACCGGTATGCCCCTTCCGTCATCCTCTATGGTCACAGAACCGTCGTCGTGGATGAGCACGGCTATGTTCCTTGCATAACCCGCCATTGCCTCGTCAACGGAGTTGTCAAGGATCTCCCAGATAAGGTGGTGAAGACCCCTCTCTCCTATATCACCGATGTACATGGCGGGTCTTAAACGAACATGCTGGAGACCCGTTACGGCTTTTATATCTTCGGCGGTGTACTCAGGATTATTCATGATTCTATTATAACTTATAGTATATGTATCTTCCACAGCTGGGACAAATTTCAATTGAATTTTCTTTTAGCATTCGCCCAAAAAGAATATCCGGAATTTTCATTCCGCAACCTCCGCAAACCTCATCTTCAACCTTGACAATAACACCCGCCTCAAATTTCACCTTTGCCTCCTCATAGAATTTAAGAAGGCTCTGATCTACCTCTTTGGACCGTTCCTCTCTTAGCTTTTTTAATTCCTCAAGCCTGTTTTTCCCCAATTTTTCTTCGTAATCAAGGTCTTCAAGTTCCTCGTTAATGTTTTTTATTTGTCTCTCAATTGAAGGTTTCCTGCTATTTAGTTTTTTTGTCGCCTCATCAAGAGCTTTTTCAAGATCATCAAGTTCATAGGACATCTTCAGAATGTTATCCTCGTGCTTGGACTTTTCTCTTAGCAACGCTTTGTATTCAATATCCTTCCTCACGAGTCTGAGCTTTTGCTCCGCCCTATCAAGGAGCCGTTCTTCCTCCTTTATGGCGTCCTTTTTAACTCTTATCTCCCTTTGGAGGATATTAACCTCTTCTTCAAGAGATTTCAATTCACCTTCAAGGTCGGAAAGTCTTTTGATCAGGTTCTGTCTCTCCTCTTCAATTCTCCCGAGCCTCCTGAAAATTCTCTCAATTTCCTGATCAGTTTCCTGAAGTCTTAGAAGGGGGGCAACCTTTTCCCTGTCCATATCTCTATTTTAGTTTTCTGTATTCAGTCAGCCTCGCTATGTAGAGGTCGTCTCCGTCAGAACGCCTGAGCACGTAAAGGGGTAAATCTACCCGCGGGCTCAGACACACCTTAACGAAGTCCCTTTTGCCCGCCTTTACTTCAACGATGAATCCCTCAAGCCCTGCCTCCCTGCACCTTTTAACATCAGCTCCATCCCTCTTTCTCAGCCATACCCTTTTACCGGAGAAAATTCCCACCAATCCCCTCATAAAGATAGTCTTGCCCGGTGGAATCAGCCAGTACCTGTGGTACATTCTAAGAAGTATGTATCCCGAAAGCTTAAGGGGATCAGAAAAAACCCCGGTTTCCTCACCCTTCCACTCTCTGTACTTTCCTCTCAAAGTTATAAGTGTCCCGCCCTCACCCTTGCGGGTTACTATCTCAAAAACTCCGACGAACATCCTTCCTCCGAGATACTCCCTGTAGCTGTATCGGTACAGGAAACCTGGTTTGAGGGTGTATCCTTCCCAGAATTGGGTATCAGCGAGGGGAGAGTTTCCTACCAGGAGAAAAAGAGCAAATGACAGCACAATCATCTCATGGGCGCGGGAGGACTCGAACCCCCAACCGGGCGGTTATGAGCCGCCTGCTCTGCCAATTGAGCTACGCGCCCTCAGGGTCCGATTATTATATTATATTCCGGATTAAATACCTCACCGTAGAGCTTTGAGTCAATTCTTCTGACCCTGTGGCGTTCCTTCGGAACACGGTCAACCTCAACAAAGTACAGACAGTTGGTAACGCACTTGGAAACACAGGAGGGCAATAGGCCTTTTTCAACGCGATGATAGCAGTAATCACACTTTTCTACCTTCTGACTGAGCGGGTTGAAGGTAATCGCCCCGTAAGGACAGGCAATAATACACGCTTTACATCCTATGCACAGTAGCTCCTCTACATAAACTATACCGTCTCCCTCCCTTTTTCTCATCGCACTCGTGGGGCAGGCGAGGACGCAGGGAGCGGGATCACAGTGAAAGCAGTTCATGGGAAGAAAAAAGCCATCGGGCTCATCCGCCAAACCCTCTATGCGAAAAACCTTCATTGGTCTTATGTTGATGTTCTCAATCCCCTTTTCCTGAACGCAGGCAACCTCGCAGGAAAGACAGCCTATGCACCTATCAAGGTCAATGAGCATTACGGGTTTCTTCATCTCAGAAGAATCCTGTCAATGAGAATCAGAATGAATATAAGGATCAGCGGTGAAATGTCTATCCCCCCAAGGTCAGGAAGAGCCCTTCTGATGGGTCTGAGCATCGGCTCAATGAGCCTGTCAAGCCTCATGTAGTATCTTGATTCCCTCACCTGAGGAATCCAGGAGCCGAGGGCATGAATGAATACGAGGATAATTAGGAGCTGTATGAGAAAGTGGAGAAGCTTGATAATCATCACTCCACCCACTCAAGGATCGCCATCTGGGCGGAGTCTCCCCTTCTCCTGTCGGGAAGCTTTATTATTCTCGTGTAGCCGCCGTTTCTTCCGTCAAAGCGGACCGCAAGCTCATCAAAAACCTTCTTTACCGCCGATCTGTCTGGAAGGATCTCAAGGGCACGCCTTCTCGCGGAGAGGTCTCCCCTTTTACCCAGGGTTATCAATTTCTCCGCAACACTCCTTACCGCTTTTGCCCTCTCAAGGGTGGTTTCAATCCTCTCCTCAAGGATCAATGCCCTGACGAGGCTCCTGAAAAGAGCCCTTCTCTGCTCGGAGGTCCTGTCAAACTTCTTTTTCTTGACTCTGTGCCTCATCCTTCCTCACCTCTTGGTCTCAATGTTCAACCCCAGCCCGAGCCCCATTTGCTTGAGAGCCTCCTTTATCTCCGCAAGAGCCTTACGACCTATGTTCTTGGTGCTCTTCAGTTCCTCTTCGGTCATCTGAACGAGGTCACCTATGGTGGTGATTCCCATCCTCTTTAAGGAGTTAAGAGCACGCTGAGATATATCAAGCTCCTCTATGGAGAGGGTTAGCTTCTCGGACAGCTCGTCAACGGGTATTGGCTCTTCAAGGGTGGGAACTTCGTAGGAGATGTGTTCAAGGAGTGATAGGTGTTTCTGAAGGATTGAGACTGCCTCCTTCACAACATTTTCGGGAGGCTGGGTCCCGTCGGTGGTTATTTCAACTATTAGCCTCTCGTAATCGGTCTTCTCTCCCACCCTCGTGGGTTCTATTCTGTAGCTGACAAACTTCACGGGTGAGAAGTCTGCATCAAGGAGAATCCATCCCGTTTCACCTATTGCCTCCATCTCCTCCGCAAGCATGTATCCCTTTCCCCTCTCAATCTTGATCTCCGCATTGAACTCAACTTTGGGGTCCGTTATCGTGGCAATCACCTGTTCGGGATTTGCTATTGTTACTCCGGGCGGAACCGCAATGTCGGACGCCTTAACATCGCCCTCACCCTTCTTCTTGAGGTAAAGCACCTCAACTTCCGAGTCCTTCAGGTTGAAGCGAATTCCCTTAATGTTCGCAATTATTTCAACCACATCCTGAGCAATTCCCTCCAGAGAAGAGAACTCGTGATAAACCCCGTAGATCTTAACCGCAGTTACCGCAGTGCCGGATATGGAGGAGAGAAGAACCCTTCTCAGGGCATTCCCGAGAGTTGTTCCGAAACCCCTTTCAAGGGGTTCCACCACAAAGACGCCCCTTCTGGCGTCCTTCTCTTCCCAGTAAATTTTGTCCGGATAAACAAACTCGTTCAGCATTTAAACAACCTCCGCTTTAAACCTTTGAGTAAAACTCAATGATGTACTGGAGGTTCACCGGAACCTCAAGATACTCCGCCACAGCCTCCGGCAGTTTAAGGACCTTACCGCGGTAGTTAGCCTTGTCCAGTTCAAGCCACTCGGGAACACTTCTGGGGTCTATGTTCTCAAGGTTTTCCTTAATAATGGAAACCTCACGGGATGAGGGCTTGATCTCAATTATGTCCCCCGGCTCAACCTCGTATGCAGGCACATTTACCTTCCTTCCGTTAACGAGTATATGTCCGTGAACCACAAACTGACGCGCCTGACGGCGCGTGACTGCAAACCCGAGCCGGTAAACGACATTGTCAAGTCTTCTCTCAAGGAGCTGGAGGAGGGCATCTCCCGTGTTTTCCTTGGACTTTGCTGCCCTGTCAAAGTATCTCTTAAACTGATTCTCCCTCAGTCCGCCGTACAGAAACTTTATCTTCTGCTTTTCAAGGAGACGCAGACCGAACTCGCTGAGTTTCCTTCTCCTTCCTTTAAGCCTTCCGTGCTGTCCGGGGGGGAAATTTCTCCTCTGAAGAATCCTCGGTGCGGACCTCTTTCCCGATACGACAGCTCCGAACCTTCTGTCAAGCTTTACCCAGGGTCCTATGTACCTTCCCATTAGACTCTCCTCCTTGAGGGGGGCCTGCATCCGTTGTGGGGAACAGGAGTTACATCCCTGATCGCAGTCACCTTTATCCCGGACTGGAAAACAGCCCTGAGGGCGGACTCTCTACCAGCTCCGGGACCCTTGACCCTGACCTCAGCCTCCTGAAGACCGAACTCGTTAACAGCCCTTCTGAGAGCCTTCTGAGC
>JALSHX010000020.1 GCA_026982025.1 Aquificaceae bacterium
CCTCAGGTAGGTTTCAATGAACGGATCTATATCACCGTCCATCACCGCTTCTGTGTTTCCTGTTTCAAATTCAGTTCTCAAATCCTTGATCATCCTGTAGGGATGGAATACATAGGACCTTATTTGATGACCCCAGCCTATATCCGTTTTTTCACCTTCGTACTGTTTCTTCTTTTCCATAATCTTTTCCCTTTCAAGCTGGTAGAGTTTTGACTTCAGGAGCTGAAGGGCTTTCCGCTTGTTCTGAAACTGGGACCTTTCCTGCTGGCAGGAGACTACGATCCCCGTGGGAATGTGGGTTATCCTTACCGCAGTGTCAGTTTTATTTACATACTGACCCCCTGCTCCCGAAGCTCTGAAAGTTTCAATTTTCAGGTCTTCCTCCCGCAGGTCAACCTTCACATCCTCGTCAATTTCCGGTACCACGGAAACCGCAGCAAATGAGGTATGCCTTCTTGCGTTGGCGTCAAAGGGAGAAATTCTAACGAGTCTGTGAACACCCTGCTCACCCTTGAGATAACCATAAGCGTAAGGTCCCTTTATCAGCAGAGTGGCGCTTTTAATTCCCGCAACATCGTCCGGAGTTATGTCAACCACCTCAACGCCGAAACCCTTTCTCTCAGCCCACCTCGTGTACATCCTGAGAAGCATCTGAGCCCAGTCGCAGGCTTCCGTTCCTCCCGCACCCGCCTGAACAGTGAGGTAAGCGTTCTTTGAGTCCATTTCCCCGGAGAGAAAGGTCTTTATCTCAAGCCCTTTCAGCTTTTCCTCTATAACTTTCAGCTCCTCTTCAAGCATTAAAACGGTTTCACTATCATTCTCTTCCCTGGAAAGTTCCTCCACATCCCTTATACCCTTTTCTATCTCCTCAAGGGCTGTCAGGGTTTCCTCAAGCCACTTCCTCTTCTGGATCACTTTCTTTGCCCTTTCCTGATCCTCCCAGAAACCCTGCCGGGACATCTCCTCGTCAAGTTTCTCCAGCTCGGACCTCAGACCGCGGGGATCAAGGATTTTCTTTACATCATCAAGGCGTTCTCTGAGATCCGAAACTCTGGTTTTCAGCTCAACCATAGGTTTTAATTTAGTCGCCTACCCGGTATCCAGCAGATTCAATGGCTCTTTTTATCTCCTCTTCGGAAACACCGTCCTGAGCCTTTATTTTGACAAGACCCGTCTCAAGGGAAACTTCCGCTGAGTCAACTCCTTCAACGGACATTACAGCCCTTTTTACAGTCATGGTACAGTGGTTGCAGGTCATCCCCTCAACTTTGAGCTCAATGTCCTTCATAATATTGATTTTAAAATAAAATAAAGCTATGTGCGGAATAATAGGGTACACGGGGAAGGAGTCGGCACTCCCTCTGATCCTCGGGGGGCTTGAAAGGCTTGAGTACAGAGGCTACGACTCTGCGGGTGTTGCCATAATTGAAGAGGGGAGCCTGATTGTTGAAAAACAGGTGGGGAAGATAAGGGAGCTGGTTAGAAGCCTCTGGGGAAAACCCTTTAAGGGAAAAACGGGAATCGGACACACCCGCTGGGCAACGCACGGTGCACCTTCAGTTGACAATGCTCACCCCCACACGGACTCCCGGGGCGAGTTTGCGGTGGTCCACAACGGAATTATTGAAAACTACCTTGACCTGAAGAGGGAGCTTGAATCCGAAGGCTTCAAAATGAGGTCGGAAACTGACTCGGAGGTAATCGCTCATCTGATTTCAAAGAACTACGAGGGAGATCTCCTGACCGCGGTCCTCAAAACCTGCGAAAAGATCAGGGGAGCTTTTGCCTTTGCAGTTATCAGTTCAAGGGAGCCTTTCCGTGTTGTCGGTGTGAAACAGGGAAGCCCCCTCGTCGTAGGAATCGGAGAAGGTGAAAACTTCCTTGCCTCCGACATTCCCGCAATCCTCCCGTACACCAAGAGGGTCATAACCCTTGAGGACGGTGAGATCGCCGACATTACTCCTGAAGGAGTGAACATTTACGACTTCTGGGGAAACCCCCTCACAAAGGACATTATGATCGTGCCGTGGGACCTCATATCCGCAGAAAAGGCGGGATTTAAACACTTCATGCTCAAAGAGATTTTTGAACAGCCGAAGGCTGTGGGTGATACGGTCAGGGGTCTTCTCTCGGAATTTGATTCATTTCCCTTCAGCCTGAAGGACTTTTCAAGGGCACTCATTATAGCATGCGGGACCTCTTACCACGCTGGGCTTAGTGCCAAATTCTGGATTGAAAAGTACGCAGGTGTTCCGACGGAAGTAGTTTACGCGTCGGAATTTAGATACGGCGAGCATCCCCTCGGGGACGATGTAATAGTCATAGGAATCTCCCAATCGGGAGAAACCATTGACACAAAGTTCGCCCTCAACTCCGCAAAGGAAAAGGGCGCCACGACCCTTGCGGTGGTCAATGTTGTGGGTAGCTCAATAGACAGAGAATCGGACTACTCACTATACACTCATGCGGGACCGGAGATAGGAGTTGCGGCAACCAAAACCTTTACCGCTCAGCTTGCTGCACTATATTACCTCGCAATCGGCGAATCTCCGAAAAAAGAGCCTCTCCTCAGAGACCTCCTCAAGATTCCTTCCATCGTTGAAAACGCCCTTGAAAGTGCCGAAGATGTTGAGTCGGTTGCGGAAAAATACCTGAAGAAAAAGGACTTCCTGTACCTCGGTAGATATCTTAGTTATCCCATAGCCCTTGAGGGTGCCCTCAAGCTTAAAGAAATCTCTTACATTCACGCGGAAGGCTACCCTGCGGGAGAGATGAAGCACGGTCCCATAGCCCTGATAGACGAGAACATGCCCGTGGTTGTCGTAGCTCCTCGGGACAGGGTTTACGAAAAGAGCATCTCCAACATTGAGGAAGTCAGGGCGCGAAAAGGGATAGTCATCAGTGTAGGGTTTGAGGAGGACGACAAGCTAAAAAAGTACTCTGAAGACCTTCTTAAAATCCCTGAAGTTCCCGAAGATCTTACCCCCTTTCTCACGGTAATTCCCCTCCAGCTCCTTGCCTACTACATTGCCAGCAAGCTGGGTCTTGATGTTGACCAGCCCAGAAACCTCGCAAAGACAGTTACCGTTGAGTGATCACTGATGGCCGTATATAAATTCAAGAAGAGCCTTCTGAGTATGAAGTCTGTTCTCAGCCTGCGTAAATATAAACTCCGAGTGCCTTTCAAAAACCTCGGGAGTGATCTCTTCACCCTTTTTTGCGGGAAGGCAGTGCATAACCACAACACCTTCCTTGGCATGAGACAGCAACTTATCATTCACCTGAAAGTCTTTGAGTGCCTCCCTCTTTGAATCTTCAGAATCATCTCCCATGCTTAGCCAAACATCAGTGTACACAACATCCGCATCACGAACAGCCTCCACGGGATTCGTAGTTAGGTAAACATTTCCGCCTGTGTAGTTTGAAAGGTCAAGTCCCGCCTGAAGGTAGTAGCTATCCGGTCCGAAACTTTCGGGAGTCGCCACGAAAAGGTCAAGACCGAAGAGACCTCCCGCAACGAGCCATGTATTGCAGACATTGTTTCCGTCACCCACATAGGCTATTTTCAGGTTTTTGATATCCTCGCCGAACCTTTCGTACAGGGTAAACACATCGCTAAGAACCTGACAGGGGTGGGATTTGTTAGTAAGAGCGTTGATTACGGGAAATCCCGACCACTTTGCAAATTCTTCAAGCCATGTATGGGAGTGATTTCTTACAATTACTCCATCAATATACTTAGTGAGCGTCCGTGCGGTATCCTGAGCGGATTCACCCCGCGACAACTGAAGTTCCTTCTCCTGAAGGAATATTGAATTACCGCCGAGGGAGTTTATTGCCACCTCAAAGGAAACCCTCGTCCTCGTTGAGGGTTTGGTAAATATCAGGGCGAGGTTTTTACCTTCAAGGACCCTTCCGGGGTCTTCTTTCCCCTTTTTTATCTCTTTTGTTCTTTTGACTATGTACCACGCCTCTTCGGGGTCAAGGTTCCAGAGGTCTATAAAGTCCCTCTTCATAGATTAATTATCCTACAGCTCTCCCAGCTTTTCAAGGATGCGCTTTCTCTGTCCCTTCTCCCCCTGCTTTCCGCTGTCAAGGAGCTGGAGAGCTTTTTTGTAATACTCCTGAGCAGTTTCGGGATAGCCCATCTTCAGTAGAACATCACCCACATGCTCGTTGACGACGGGATCGTCGTAAGCACGCCTGAGGGCGTCTAAGAGGTACTGAATTGCCCTCTCGTAGTCCCCTTTAAGGTAGTAAACCCATCCCATACTATCTATGTAAGCAGGGTTGTCCGGGTCTCTGTCAAGTGCTTCGCTTATAAGTTTCTGAGCCTCATCAATGCGGGCGGAACCGTACCAAATCAAAAGCGAGTACCCGAGATGATTGTAAAGGTCGGGGTCTTCAGGCTGGATCTCCATTGCTTTTCTCAGGTTTGCTTCCGCATCAACTATTTTTCCCATAAAGTCAAGGGCAATTGCTTTGAGAAAGTAAGCTCTGTACTCCTTGGGATTAATTGAGATGATTTTGTCAAGAACCTTCACCGATTCCTCATACTCCTCTTTGTCCATAAGAAGGTTTGCCTTGAGCATGTGAAGTTTAATGCTTGCGGGACTGAGGAAAAGACCTTTCTTTATCAACTCAGATGCTTTATCGTACATTTTGAGAGCCATGTAAACATTTGCGAGCCTTTCAATAACCCTTGTATTGTTGGGAATCTTTGAGTACAGGCTTTCGTAAATCTCAAGTGCCTTCCGAAGCTCTCCTGTAAGCTCAAGAGAGAGTGCGTAAGAGTAAGCAACGTTGAGGTCTTCGGGATGCCTTTTGTAGATCTCTTTAAGCTCCTCCCTCGCCCTGTAAAAATCACCCGACTGCATCAATGTTATGGCGTACTGGTGCCTGTACTGGTAATTCTTGGGGTAAAGGTTTAGTAATCTCCTGTATATACTCCTCGCCTTTTCTATCCTTCCCATTGCAACATAAAGCTGAGCGAGCTTCTCAAGGGCGATGCTGTTATCGGGGTCCTCCTTTAGAATGCTCTTATAAAGGCTCTCCGCACTCGCGTGCTCGTCGCGCTTTTCGTAAACCCTCCCGAGGGTAACAAAAGCTGCTTCAAAGGTTCTTTTAATCTCAAGAGCCTTCTGGAGATACTCAATAGCCTTGTTCGTTTTACCCTCACTCAGGTATAGCTGTCCGAGAAGGTAGTAGGGAAAAGGGTTGTCCGGGTTGATATCCGCAAACCTGTGAAGTACCTTCTTTGCCTTTTCCATCTTTCTGGCTTTTATATATTCGTCCGCAAGGAAAATCAGTATTTCTTTATTTCTCGGGAACCTTCCGTACGCCCTTTCAAGGATCTTTAGGGCTTCCTTTCTATCACCCTTGAGCCTGTTTATGCTGTAAATGGATATGTACGGTTCGGGCTTTGAGGGAAACCTCCTGAGAAATTCCTTTGACAGCGAAAGGGCTTTTTCGGTTTTGCGCATTGCCATGAGAAGCCTTATGGTATCCATGTAAAGACCCGGCGTGGGCTTTTTCTTTATCGCCCTGAGACAGTAAATTTCGGCGGCTGTTGGACTTGCAGATAGATACCTGCAGAGGAGGTAATCGTAATAGTAATTACCAAATCCGAGGTTTATAAAAATTAATAAAAGGACAACTAACCTCATTCCTTCATGCCGTCCTTATATATTAGGATCGGAATTTCAACCCTCTTTAACACTTCCGTGGATGTACTCCCCAGAATTATTCTTTTCAGTCCGGAAAGCCCTCTGCTCCCCAGAATCAGGATGTCAACATCGCCGTTTTCCTGAATTCTTCCCACTATACCCTCCGCGGGGTCCTTACCTTCAATGAAGGTCACCTCCGGACTTATTCCCATTTCTTCAAACCTCTGCTTAACGCCGTCAAGGTACTTTTTCTTTTCCTCCCTGAACCTCTGGTAAATCGCCCTTCCTATCTTTTCAACCACCGGAAGGTCAAAGGGCTCGTCAATGTGGAGAAGCTCAACCTTCATCCCAAAAGGCTTTAGGAACTTGAGGGCGAATTCAAGGGTCTTCTGTGCAGTCTTGGAAAAGTCGTAGGCTATCAGAGCCGTCCCTTCAAAGGAGGGCTCGGAACCCTTGATAACCAGGATGGGTCTGAAGCTGTGTTTAACGATCTTCTCCGCAGTTGAACCAATGAGTATCTTTTCAACGAGACCTTTTTTGTGTGAGCCGATAACGACGAGGTCGGGGTCTTCCCTGTCTTCCATATCAAGGACAAGGTCACGAGGATCTCCAACTTCAATAACAATTCTTGAATCCACCGGCTTCATGAATTCAACGAATCCGTGAAGTTTCTCCTCCGCCTCAGCTTTTTTTCTTTCCTCAATCTCTTGAAGGACCTTCACATCTATTACGTCAACGCTTAGACTTTCCGGGTAGGGAATGTAGATTGCAGGAGAT
>JALSHX010000021.1 GCA_026982025.1 Aquificaceae bacterium
ATTTCTTAGGGAGGAAGACATTTCATACATACGGCACTACACGGAGCATTTCATGGGGAGGGTGACGGGACTCGAACCCGCGACATGGGGATCCACAGTCCCCCGCTCTACCAGCTGAGCTACACCCTCCTGATAGGGTTTAAATTATACCATCCGAAGGCGCGGTAAAGTGGAAGGCTCAAGCCCTTGAGAAAGGTCGGATATCAAGGAGGCAACTTCCTCCTGAAGGCTCCTGAGATCAACTCCGAGACGACCACGGGGAGAGATCTGTTTTTGTGCAAGTCTGAGCACCCTTAAAGCCTTGTCCCTCTCACCCTTTGTCAGGTGGTGAAGAGCTATTGCAACCCTCACGATACCCTGAAGAATATCCTTTTGCTCTCTGCTTTTTTCAAGACACCATAGATCCTCCAAAACCTCGTGAGCTGACCAGTAATCGCCTCTTTCCCAAAAGCGAACGGCCTTTTTGAGATACAGCTCCTTCCTGTCAAAACCGAAAACCGAATCAAGGTAAGCAACTTTTGCGGGAGTTATCTCAAGAGTCATGTGGAGAAGGGCAAGGGCGGTCATTGGTTTGAGGTTTTTTGCTCTAAGGCTCCTTGCAAAGTCCAGATATTCCTCAACTGAGGTGATCTCAAGGCTTTCAAGCATCCTTACTGTCAGCGGGGGATACTTAGAAGGGCTGTAAAGGTACAAGACATGCGAAGCAACGGGAAGGCTCTGGTCATAAATAAAAGAGAGATGCTCACAAAGACCGTATATCAATTCGGGAGATCCTTGAACATCTCTTCTGTCAAAAAATTCCGATACGCCGTCAAATAACTCTCTCACCAGCTGATTAAGACGGACCCTGACGCTCCGGTCCCTTTCCATAAGCCGTAAAAAGGACTCGTAGCAGGAAACAAGGACAAAGGGTGAAAAACACTCGCCGAAGGCGAGTCTTTCCTTTTTCAGGAGAAAATTGAAATACCTCTTATATATCTGTATCAGAGTATCGCTGTCCAGCCAGAAAGGAAGAAGGTCCTTTACCTTTTTAAGTAAGCTCTTGGCTACAGATGGATCTCCGCCCTTTCTGAATGAATTTAAGAGAGCTTTTGAAGCCTCCAGGGGGAGACCTCTTTTCTCGCACCTTGTATAGTAAAAGAGGGCTTCTTCAATCAGACTTTTGCTCCCATCTCCTTTGCCTTTTCAAGAACATCCTCTATGGTACCCACCATGTAGAAGGCGTTTTCGGGCAGGTGGTCGTACTTTCCGGAGAGAATTTCCTGGAAGGACCTTATTGTATCCTCAAGCTTAACATACTTTCCGGGCATTCCCGTAAACTGCTCGGCAACGTGGAAGGGCTGGGCAAGAAACTTCTGAATTCTCCTTGCACGGTTGACTATTGCCTTGTCCTCGTCTGACAGCTCCTCCATTCCTAGGATAGCTATGATCTCCTGAAGCTCCTTGTACCTCTGAAGTATTCTCTTCACCTCCATGGCGGTCTGGTAGTGTTCGTCACCCACAAACTCTGGAGCGAGGTACTTGGAGGTGGATTCAAGGGGATCAATGGCGGGGTAAATACCAAGCTCTGCGAGTCGCCTTGCAAGAACCGTTGTAGCATCAAGGTGGGCAAAAACAGAGTAAGGTGCGGGGTCGGTAATGTCGTCCGCCGGCACATAAACCGCCTGAACGGCGGTAATTGAACCCTTCTTGGTGGAGGTAATTCTCTCCTGAACCTCTCCCACGTCCGTATTCAGGGTGGGCTGGTATCCAACCGCTGAGGGAAGTCTTCCAAGAAGTGTTGAAACCTCGGAGCCAGCCTGAACGAACCTGAAGATGTTGTCTATAAATGTCAGAACGTCCTGCCCTTCAACATCCCTGAAGTACTCAGCCATTGTTATTCCGGTCTGGGCTACCCTGAACCTGACCCCGGGAGGCTCGTTCATCTGTCCGTAAACCATCACGGTGTAGGGAAGAACTCCAGATTCCTTCATCTCAAGCCAGAGGTCGTTTCCTTCCCTCGTTCTTTCTCCAACTCCGACAACGACGGAGAAGCCTTTGTGAAACTTGGCGATGTTGTGAATAAGCTCCTGCATGAGAACGGTCTTGCCGACACCTGCACCGCCGAATAATCCCACCTTACCGCCTTTAACGTAAGGCTCAAGGAGGTCAACGACTTTAATTCCCGTTTCAAGGATCTCAACCTTGGTGGACTGCTCCTCAAGGGCGGGAGGCTCCCTGAACATGGGCCAGTACTCCTTTGCCTCAACGGGTCCCTGCTCGTCTATTGGCTGGCCCACGACATTGAAAATCCTTCCGAGTACCTCCCTGCCCACCGGAACGCTTATGGGTCCTCCGAGATACTCAACCTCCTGACCTCTCACGAGACCGTCGGATGCGCCCATTCCCACCGCCCTCACCCTGCTCTCACCTATGTGCTGGGCAACTTCAAGGAAAAGCTCCTCCTCTGCCCAGTTTCCTTTATCATCAATGAACCTTCTGACGGTCTTGAGACCGTGCTTAATGGGAGGAAGATCCTTGGTTTCAAACTCAACGTCCACCACGGGTCCGATAACCTGAACCACTTTTCCCTTTAAAACATCAGCCATATTACGAACCTCCTACTTTTTCTCATGGGGCATTGGTTTTGACTCTTCAAGGTACATTTTCACAAGTATGTATATAATTACTGTAACCGACGAAATCACCGCCAAAAAAACGAGTGTTTCAAACATTCTTAAGCTCCCTTAATAGAGAGTTTACCCTAATATAACTCCTCCATGACAGTAAACCGGAAATAAGTGCGATCAAAAGTCCTGCAATGATTATTGCCGCCCGGTGAAAGGATAGCTCCATCCCAAGAAATAGTCCGATGCTTCCGCCACCGGATGCCATCATTAGTGTTGTAAACATTCCAAATCTTTGCATCTCCACATCAATTGCCTTTTCTAAATACTCCCTCATTTCATAGCTTCAGCAGCTCCCACTATATCTATAAGCTCAAGGGTAATGGACTCCTGCCTCGCCTTGTTGAAAATAAGCGTCCACTGCTTGACGAGGTCATCCGCATTCTTGGTTGCGTTGTCCATTGCCACCATCCTCGCAAAGTGCTCCGCAGCGTTGGACTCAACCATTGCCCTGTAGATCTGATAGTTCAGGTAAAGATTCATCAGGTGATTCATAAACTCTGACTCCTCAACCTCAAAGGTGTAAACGCTGAAGGAGTCCGAAACTCCCTCCTCGGGAAGTTCAAAGGGCAGAAATCTTCTCCGTACTGGCTTGTAGCTTGCCCTTGTTATCATCTCGTTGTTCAGGAGGTAAACCGCGTCGGTCTCGCCTCCCGAAAACCTTTCCCTGACAATCTCCGAGACCTCTTTGGCTATCTCAAAGTGTACCTCTTTTCTGAAGACCTCATCGTAACCTTTAACGATCCTGTACCCTCTTTTTGAAAAGTACTGAAAGCCTTTTCTTCCGATCAAGACGAAGGAAACCTCCTTGCCATCAGAGCTGAGAGCCTCCGAAAACTTTTCCGCCTCCCTTATTACGTTTGAGTTGAAAGCTCCTGCGAGACCTCTATCGGCCGTAACGAGTACTATGTCAACCTTCTTTTCCTCCCTTTCCTGAAGGAGGGGATGGGTTTCCCTGTCAACATGACCCGCAAGGTCCCGAACCAGTTCATAGAGCTTGTCGGAATAAGGTCTTGACGAGTAGAGAAGCTCCTGAGCCCTACGGAGCTTTGCTGCGGAAACAACCTTCATTGCGTTGGTAATCCTTCGGGTGTTTTTAATTCCTTGAATCTTTCTTCTTATATCCCTCGGTGAGAGCTTGGGCATGGCGGCTAACATTATAGCACGAAAGGTGTTAAAATCTTTGAGGATGAAATACGCATACTTTGAGGGAGACTTCGTTCCTCTTGATGAGGCAAAAATAAACATCATGACCAATTCCTTTCACTACGGGACCGCGGTCTTTGAAGGCTTGAGGGCTTACTGGAATCCCGAAGAGGATCAGCTTTACATTCTGTTTGCCAGAGAACATTACGAACGCCTCCTGTCAAACGCTAAGGCTCTTTTTATGGACCTGAGTTTTACTCCAGAAGATCTCATTGAAATAACCAAGGAGCTATTGGTCAAAAACGAAATTCGTGAAGATGTTTACATCAGACCCATTGTTTACTTTAAAGACCTCAAGCTAACGCCGAAGCTCCTTGATTATTCCCCCGAGATCGCAATTTATACTTACAGCTTCGGAAGATATCTGGACACCTCACAGGGAATCAGGGTTAAGGTATCCTCGTGGCGCAGAAACGACGATAACTCCATTCCTTCTCGTTGGAAAGTAGCAGGAGCCTATGTGAACAGCGCCCTTGCAAAAACGGAGGCGCTGATGGCAGGTTATGATGAGGCAATAATGCTGAACTCTCAGGGATTCGTTGCCGAGGGTTCGGGAGAAAACATATTCCTTATCAGGGAAGGAACGGCAGTAACGCCCTCCCTCAGCCAGCACATTCTTGAAGGCATAACCAGAAATGCGGTTATCAGCCTTCTGAAGAGGGAATTGCTGATCAACATTGAGCAGAGACCGGTTGCAAGAAGCGAACTCTACACGGCTCAGGAGATATTTCTAACGGGCACTGCCGCGGAGGTGACTCCCGTCGTTGAAGTTGACAACAGGAAAATAGGGTCAGGTAAAATCGGTGAGGTTACTTCACAGCTTCAGGAAGTCTTTTTCAGGGCTGTTAGAGGCAAGATTGAGAGATACAGGAGCTGGTTAACACCCGTCTATGAGAAGCGACCTGCTTGAAGAACTCAAAGAGATCACGGAAATGATCTCACAGGAAAGCAGAGTGTCCTCCTCCGAGGGTATTGAGAGGTCCCGCAAATACATAAGAAGTTATGTGAAGGCAAAGGGAATTAATGTCAGGGAGGAGATCTTTGAAGTTGAGAAAGACCTTCCTCTTAAGTCATCTCTAACTGTTGACGGCGAGGAAATAGAAATTTTTCCCTTCGTAGGTTCACTTCAGGGTGAGAGGGAAGGAGAGGTAGTTGACGAGGAGGAGGATGTAAAGGGAAAGATTGCCCTCGCAAAGGTTGGAGGTGTGAGAGAATCCCAGAAAGCCCTTCAGTTAAAGGAAAGGGGTGCAACAGGAGCCATTTTTTACATGGACGAGCTTGATTCTCCCTTTATAGGCACCCTGAACGGAACACGCTTTTTAGCCGTTTCCACCAGGAGGGATAAGGCTATCTCCCTCAAAAGCAAAAAGGTGCGCCTCGTCTCAAGGGTCTCTCGCAAAAAAATAACGGGCAGGAACCTCTACTTTGACATCGGAAAGGGTCCTTTTCTTTACCTCATAGCCCACCTTGACACAAAACCATTCGTTAAAGGAGCGATTGACAACGCCCTTGCAGTCTCCCTCCTGCTCATTATGTTCAAAGAGCTATGCAAGAGCTATCACTTTCCTTACAGAATCAGGTTCCTTATAACCGACTGCGAGGAGCTGGGACTTGAGGGATCAATCCACCACGCCAAAAGCCTAAAGTATACCGACTGGGCTATTAACCTTGACTCAATAGGCTGGGTAAACCCTGCGGTCATTTACAAAGACAGCGAAGGAATGAACGGGGAGAGGATAATGGATAAGTTTGACAAACATCTCAGGGACCTTAAAATTGACATTCCCTTCAGAGAGGGCAAAAGGGGTAGAAGCGACCACATTCCCTTTAAAAAAGCGGGGGTGGAGACCCTTTTCCTCTCATCAAATCCCTTCACCCTTCGCCACACCTTTTACGACAGCTACGAGGCAATTGACTGGGACACCGCAGAGGTGTGGTTTGAGGTCCTCATATCCTTCATCAGAAGATTCCACAAGCTGTGATATATTAGGCACATGAGTGCTTTGCTGACCGCTCTTTTACTGTTTTTATTTTTTACACCACCGCCGAATGCGGTAGCTGAAACCTTTAAAAAGCTTGAGGAAAAGCTAAAGGGCATAAAGTCAATAAAGGTAGTGTTTGTCCAAAAGACCCGATACTCGTGGTACCCCAAGCCGGATGTTAGCAAGGGTATTTTTTACGCCACGAAGGACAGAAAGTTCAGGATTGAGTACACATACCCTGACAGGGTAATTATGGTCTCAAAGGGCGGAGAGATCCTTATATTCAACGAGGAAGACAGGGAAGCCATAATTGATCATGTTGAGAACAATACCTCTCCGGTAATTGAGAGCCTCTTTTTCTTTTCAAGACCTCTGGGTGAGGTTTTCACTCCTGTCGGTGAATTCGGGAAGGAAGGGTTAAGGGTCGTGGTTCTTGAACCTAAAAAGAGTGATGAGAACATAAAAAAGGTCTTTGTGGAGGTTGATGAGGAGCTTGAGGTCAAACGGATGAGGGTT
>JALSHX010000022.1 GCA_026982025.1 Aquificaceae bacterium
CTGAATGAAATTCGCGGTTTGCGTTTTCCCGGGTTCTAACTGCGATTACGATGTTTACTATGTAATAAGGGATGTTCTGGAGAAGGAGGTTGACTTCGTCTCTCACAGGGACGGGGATCTGTCGGGATATGACTGCGTTGTCGTTCCCGGAGGTTTTTCCTTCGGAGATTACCTCAGGCCCGGTGCCCTTGCGAGCAAAACCCCCCTTGCTGAGGCTCTTTACGGGTTTGCAAGCAGGGGGGGAATCGTTCTGGGTATCTGCAACGGCTTTCAAATATTGACGGAGCTCGGCTTGCTTCCGGGAGCTTTGCTTCCGAACGAAAGTATGCGTTTTGTTTGCGGTGATGTTTACCTGAGGGTGGAGAACGACGGAACCAGGTTGACGGGAAAGCTTGAAAGGGGTGATGTGGTCAAAATTCCCGTTGCCCACCACGACGGGAGGTACTATGTACTTGATGAGGAATTAAAAAAAATGGAGCAGAGGGGTCAGATCCTTTTCAGGTACTGTTCTGAGGACGGTGTGGTGGCACCTGAATCAAATCCTAACGGATCGGTGTCCAACATTGCCGGGGTCATGAACAAAGAGGGTAATGTTTTCGGGATGATGCCACACCCGGAGAGGGCTTCCGAAGACATCCTCGGAAGTCACGACGGTCTAATGCTGTGGTATTCTCTCATAAGTGATTGATGCTCAAATAATCAGGGAGGCTATAAGAAAGAAAAAGGCGAGGAAGGAGGAGTTTCTGGGTTTTGAGTATCTGAGGTTTTCTGACGATTTCCACCACATTGTGAGGGGCACAGCGATTTTCCACGACTGCTCTGTCCCCGGCTATCCTCACATTGGAAGGATTTTCATGCTTGAGAAGGGAATAAGGGAGCAGTTTGAGGTTCCCTTCTGGGTTGAGGAAAAGGTTGACGGCTATAATGTAAGGGTTTTTAAAACGGGGGAAAGGGTCATTGCCCTGTCAAGGGGCGGATACATCTGCCCCTTTTCCACCGACAGGTTGCAGGACTTCCTCAATCTCTCCTTCTTTGATGAGAACCCTGACCTTATCCTCTGTTGTGAGGTTGCGGGACCTGAAAATCCATACATTGAAGAAAGTCCGCCTTATGTTAATTCCGATGTTCGCTTTTTCGTCTTTGACATTATGAGAAAGGAGGGAGGTGAGTTTCTTTCTCAGGAAGAAAAGCTTTCAATTCTGTCAGACTACGCCCTTCCGGGCGTGGAGGTTTTCGGAAGGTTGAGGGCACAGGACATTCAGAAGGTCAGGGAAATTGTGATGAAGCTTGATGAAGAAGGAAGGGAGGGGATCGTTTTAAAGGAGGATCGGAAAGGGGGAAGAAGGGCAAAGTTTATCACAGAGAAGGCTAATCTCTCGGACATAAAAATAACCGCTGGGAATATGCTCCAGCTTCCCGCGGAGTACTATACCAACAGAATTTTGAGAATTGTGCTTTTTATGGAGGAAGAAGGGATAGAAAGGAGTCGTCGCCTTTACACCGAGCTCGGGAGGGCGTTTATTGACGGTCTTTTTGAAGCTATTGAGCAGTACAAGAGGGAAGGAAAGGTCTCAAGGAAGTTTACATGCAGGTTCAGGACAAGGGAAATGGCACTCGCTCAGATTGAGCTTCTTAAGAGAACTTCAAAGCACATTCAGATCCTTGATGAGAGCCTTGAAAAGGAAGGAGATTTCTGGGTCCTCTCTTTCAGTAAGGTCTATATGAACATGACTGGTCTTCTGGGCCATCTACTTGGCGGGGGACTTGTGTTTGATTAGATTTTCAAGTATTCCCCTGAAGTTTCTCGGGTCAATGATCTTTATCCCCACCTTGTCTGCCCACTTGCGAAGCCCCTCGTCTCCCGTCACCACGGTCCCGTCCAGCTCGTAGGCAAGAAGAAGGACATCAACATCCTCCTTGCTGTCAATTATTCCCTGTCTTAGGGCTTCCCTGTACTTTTCCCTGAGCCTGTTAATCACTTTACCGAGGTCTTCCGAAGTCATCTTCCCCGCTTCCTTGGCGTGCTCCTCTGCGATTCTCAGGCCTTTATTTATCCTGTGCCTGATCTCCTCTATGAGTTCGTAAAGGATTTCGCTGGGAATCATGATTGAGTGCTTTCTGGGGGAGCGAATTCTTACCACCATCTCAAACTCCGAAGACATCCTTCCCAGGTCAACCATCTTTTGCATTTCCTCGTACGCTGAAGAAGGCATGTAAAAGTTGGCTCCTGAATGAATGGCAAGGTGTATAAAGTTTTCAATTGCACCCAACTGATCCCTCTCACCGAAGGTGGTGTATATATCAGGATTGGTGAAAACACTTGTGTCAATGACGAAGTTTTCCATAAGTCCTATTTTAAACGCAATAAGAAAAGTGTATTGATGTCCGTGCAAAATTGGTAAAACATTAAAGGTAGGAATTTAAAAAAGGGAGGTGTTAAAGATGAATACATCCAGGAGGGACCTTCTTAAAGCAGGTGTAGGGAGCCTTTTTATTGCAACTATTTCCTCACCTATTTCCGCCTTTTCAATGATGCCAATGCATTCGGGGAGGATGCTTCCGCCTTCAAAGGTCCCGAGAGTGGTTATTGTTGGGGGCGGATGGGCAGGCGTTACAGCTGCAAAACATCTCAAAAAGGAACTGGGAGACAAGGTTGATGTTGTCCTGATTGAAAAGAGAAAAATCTTCATGTCATGTCCTATTAGCAATGTCTGGCTGGGCGGACTGGTTGAAATGGACTTCCTCCTTCATGATTTTCAGACTCCTGCTTCAAAATATGGATATCACTTTATAAATGCAACCGTTACCGGCATAAACAGGCACAAGAGAAGGGTAATGACCACCGAGGGATACATAAACTATGACTACCTCATACTCGCACCCGGCATAAGGTACAATTACGAAGCGTGGTTCGGCAAAGACCGCGACCTTGCAAGGCTGTGTGCAACAAAATTTCCTTCAGCCTTCATTCCGGGTTCCGAACACATAGCTCTCAAGAGAAAGATAGAAAATTTTGAGGAGGGGACCTTCGTTCTCGTCGTTCCCCCACCTCCTCATCGGTGCCCTCCAGCACCATACGAGCGTGCTGCCATGATTGCCCATGTCTTTAAGAAAAACGGTATTAAAGGGAAGCTAATAATCCTTGACCCCAAAAAGGAGATCAAGCCCAAGGGTAAAGGCTTCGGCGATGCTTACAAACAGCTTTACGGAGACATTGTGGAGTATGTCCCCAATGCAAAGGTAAAAGCTGTTGACCCCGTTAAGAGGGTAATCAAAACCACGGCGGGAGACTTCAAGTTTGACGATGCAAATCTCAACCCGCCCCATCAGGCGGGGGACCTCGCGTGGTTGGCTGGACTCGTAAACAAGAAAACGGGCTGGTGCGATGTTGATCCCCTGACGCTACAGTCAAAGCTGGACCCGAGGGTTTTTGTGGCAGGAGACTCTGCTTCCGTCAAAGGTTTCCCCAAGAGCGGAGATATGGCTCACAATCACACTCAGAACATGCTCGTCAAGGCACTTGCCGCTATAATCAGGGGAAAGGACCCCTACTCTGCGGTCAGTGCTCCCACAAACACATGCTACTCAATGGTCAACGGCAAACCCAAGGAGGCAATAGTCATTAATGTTCTTTACTCCATAGACAGAAAGAAAAAGGCTCCCAAGAAGAAGAAGGTGAATGTTGTAAACAAGAGGTCTTCACAGCTGGCGGAGTCCACCTTTGAGTGGGCAAAGGCTCTCTACAGGGATATGTTCGGTTAATAGGTATGGGGTTAAGCAGAAGGGATCTCATAAGGGTCTGCGCTATCGGCGGGACCCTCGGTCTTACTAAAAATGTGGGAATACCCTTTCCCGTTCAAGGCTCCCCCTTAAGAAAGTTTCCTCGCGTTCCCCTTATGTTTGCCAATGGAAAGCCTGTAAAACCTCAAAGTTTAAAGGTAGAAGTCCCCTATGTCTTTTTCTATCCATACAGGTCAACACCGTGCTTCCTAATAAAGCTTAGGGAAAGAGTGGGACCTGTCTCGTTGAGGCTTGAAAGCGGAGATATCTACAAATGGCAGGGAGGTATCGGTAAGGAAAAGACCGTAGTGGCTTTCGTAGCCATATGCACACATCAGCTCAGCTATCCTCGCAGGGACAAATCATTTCTCAGTTATTATCCAAAGGAAAAGAAATCCCCGTTAACGGGTAAGGACGAAGTTATTCAGTGCTGTGCCCACATGTCAGCTTTTGATCCCAAATCCGGTGCAAAACCCGTTGAAGGACCTGCCAAGGACCCCCTTCCCGCTGTAATTCTCCATGAGGATACTAACGGCATTTACGCGGAGGGAGTATTGGGAAAGGACATATTCGGAGAGTTCTTTGACCTTTACAGAAGGGAATTGAGAAGAGAGTTCGGTTCAAGTAAAAAAGCTAAGGAGCTGGTCAGTCAGGCGACGGTGGTTGAACTTTCTGACTTTACGGGTAATATAATTAAGTGCTGATCCGTTATACTATAATGATGCTGGGAGGGACAGATATGAAGAGGTTTGTTTTTCTCGGTCTGATGATTATTCTCGGCGGATTGATAAGTTCATTCAGGGTTACTCAGGGAATTGACGAGGCTGGCAGAGCGCTGGTTAAGGCTTACAAGGTGGGTGCAAAAGAAAAGGCACCCTATCTCTATCACAAGTCAAAGGGCTACAGGGAAATATCAGCCATTCTCGCCTCGGAAGCGGACGATGTCGGGTCCAGGGTCTTTGCCATAAGGACCATGAACTCTGCGTCCAAGGCCATAACGGCAGCATTCGTAGGAACGGAGGAGCTTTCTCCCGTTGAGGACCTTCCCGAGGAGGTTAAGAAGGAAGGTCTTTCCTTTCAGGTGGTTGATCTCAAGGAACTCAAGAGCAGAATAGATTTCCTCAGGAACAACAGGGGTATGTTCTGTGCTCCCAAGGAGCTTGGAAGGGCGGAGGCCTTCTACGACGGACTTGTTTTTGAGATGAAAAAGGAGCAGCCGAACACAGCTCTTGTTCTGAGGTTTTACAACGAGGTAAGCACCGAAAGCAAGATTGCGGAGAGCAAGCTTAGGGTAGCCATGGATAACGAATTTGAGTGCTACACGGGTGAGAAGAAGGTGGCTAAGAAACCGCCCCCCGAACCCGAGCCTGCGGTAACAGAAGAGGAAAAGGAAGAACCCGTTGAGGAGCAGGAGGTCAGGGTTGACCTTGAAGAGAAAGAAAAACAGCCCCAGCTTATTGAGGAACCCCTCAAAATAACCGCAAGGATTCACTTTGACTTTGACAGGTACAACATCAAGAGAGAGTATATTCCCATACTCAACGAAGTTGTTAAAACCCTCAAGGAAAACGAGTTCGTTAAGGTAAGGATTGAAGGATTTACCGACATCATCGGACCAAAAGAGTACAATGTCAAACTTGCCCAGAGAAGGGCAAACACCGTTAAAAATTACCTTGTAAAGCATGGAATACCGGAGGATAAGATAGAGATCGTCGGATTCGGAAAAGAGAGGTTCATCGCATCAAATGAAGAGAGCATAGGAAGGCTTACAAACAGGAGGGTGGAGTTTATAGTAATTAAGTTCAGGGAGGAATGAACCTGCATGCCCGAAGTCCTTATGGGAGTGGGGTGTGCAGGTCTGAAGGAATCCGGCGACCCCGACATACTTGTAATCAGGCTTCCGGATTCCGCGGTATCCTCTTTTCTTTTTACAACGAACTCCTTTAAGTCCGCCTCCGTTCTCTACTCCCTTGAAAACCTCAAAAAAGGTTCGCGGATCAAGGCTTTTGTAGTAAACAGCGGGAACGCTAACTGCGGAACGGGTTCGGAGGGCATAAAGCACGCTTCAATGATGGCTCGGGCGGTGGCAGATAATCTGGGAATAAGGGAGGAAGAGGTTCTCGTCTTTTCAACGGGTGTTATAGGTCAGCCCCTTCCAGTGGAGAAAGTTTTATCTGGTATCAACGAGGCGTGTTCCTACCTTGACAGGATTAACCTTGAGGTTGCCTCGTGGGTAATTTCAACCACGGACAGATTCCCGAAGGTTGACAGGTGGACGGGCGGGAACCTTCAGGTTTACGGATTTGCAAAGGGAGCGGGCATGATCCATCCTTCAATGGCGACAATGCTTGCCTTCGTTTTTACCAATGCTCGCCTTGAGCCTCAGGAGCTCTATGAAATGCACAGGAGTGTCAATAAAAGAACCTTCAACTCCATAACGGTTGACGGATGCACGAGCACCAACGACAGTTTCGGGCTTATCGCGCTCGGGGAGGTCCTTGCGGAGAAGGACACTGTCAGAAGAGGAATTGA
>JALSHX010000023.1 GCA_026982025.1 Aquificaceae bacterium
ATACCGGCGGAACACTGAGGGTTTTCAGGGATAATTCCCAGATCTTCACCATGAAGGGCTTTGGAGGTTCATACACCACCGCTCAAATTATGGGGCTTGTTGAAGACGAGGAGTCTTACATTTTCAACACAAGACCCTTCAGGCTCTACATTGACGGAGAGGTTCTCCCGGGTGTTATTAAAAACCTGACGAGTCCCGTTTACAGATTTCTCAATGTTGCCAAGTACTCTGAGGGTGAGCTTTACTTTCTGGTTGTTGAGGGAGACGAAGTAAAACCGGTCAGGGTGAAAAGCAAAAAGCTTGAGGAGGCGGTTCAGGCGGTCCTCACAGACGATGAGGGAACGATTCTCGTTATTACCGCGAAAAAGGGAACCCTCAGCATAAGAAACTCGGGAGAAGTTTACGAGGGCACCTTGAAGGTCCGCTGAGAGAGGGCAATGTCAAAAACTTCGTCAAGGTGAGAGACGAAGTATATCTTCATCTTATCCCTGACATACTCGGGAAGGTCCTCAAGCACCTCGTCTCTGTTCTTCTCGGGGAGAATAACCTCCACAATCCCGGCACGCTTTGCGGCAAGAATCTTCTCCTTCAATCCTCCCACCGGGAGAACCCTTCCCCTGAGAGTTATTTCACCTGTCATAGCAACATCCATTCTCACCGGAGAGTCCGTTAATAGGGAGGCAAGGGCGGTTGCAATGGCAACGCCTGCCGAAGGTCCGTCCTTGGGAACCGCACCCTCGGGTACATGAATGTGTATATCAATCTCCGAAAAGAGGGACGGATCGATCCCGAGATGTTCGGCGTTTGATTTTATGTAGGAGAGTGCCGCCTGAGCTGACTCTTTCATTATGTCTCCGAGAGATCCCGTAAGGAGCAGACCGCCTTTTCCCTTCATCTTTGTAGCTTCAATGAACATGATTTCTCCACCCACCTCGGTCCAGGCAAGACCGGTCGCTATCCCAACGAGGGGTTCTTTTTCCTTCTCGGGCTTGTACCTTGCAACGCCGAGGAGCTTTTTAACATCCTCAGTGGAAATTACAAAGGGTCCTTCCTCACCCTTTAGCTTTCTGACCGCTATCTTCCTCAAGACCGAAGATATCTGTCTTTGAAGATTACGCACACCCGCCTCGCGGGTGTATCCCCTTATAATCTCAAGAATTGCCTGATCCTCAAACCTCACCTCCTCTTCCTTCAAGCCGTGCAGGGGGATCAGCTTGGGGATGAGGTGCTTCTGAGCTATGAAGAGCTTTTCTTCTTCCGAGTAGCCGGAAAGGTGTATAAGCTCCATTCTGTCAAGGAGAGGGGTGGGTATAGTATCCGCACGGTTTCCGGTACATATAAAAATTACTTCGGAAAGGTCAAAGGGGAGTCCCAAATAAAGGTCCGTAAAGTTCTTATTCTGCTCGGGATCGAGCACCTCAAGGAGAGCAGCGGAAGGGTCTCCCTGAAAAGAAACCGAGAGCTTGTCAATTTCGTCAAGCATGATTACGGGGTTTTTGGTTCCAGCCTGCTTTATTGCCTGAATGATTCTGCCGGGCATAGCACCCACATAGGTTCTCCTGTGGCCCCTGATCTCCGCTTCGTCCCGAATTCCTCCGAGAGCAATTCTCACAAACTTCCTTCCCAGAGCCTCCGCGATCGATCTTCCCAAGCTCGTCTTTCCCACGCCGGGCGGTCCCACAAATGCGAGGATCTGCGCCTGTGATTCCTCTTTACTCTCCGTAAGCTTCCTGACTGCAAGGTACTCAATAATTCTGTCCTTGACCTTCTCAAGGTCATAGTGGTCCCTGTCAAGGATTTCCCTTGCCCTATCAAGGTCATAGTTATCCTCGGTCCTTTTGTTCCAGGGAAGTTCTACAACCCAATCAAGCCAGGTTCTTAAAACTCCTGCTTCTGCAGAATCGGGATGGAGACGCTCAAGGCGCTTTATTTGCTTTTCAACCTCCTTTTTGCTCTGCTCCTCAAGTCCGAGCTCCTCAAGTTTCTTTCTGTACTCTTCAATTTCCGCCCTTCTCTCGTCCGCCTCTCCCAGCTCCTCCTGAATAGCCTTAAGCTGTTGACGCAGGTAATATTCTCTCTGCTCCTTTTCAATCTGCTCCCTTGCCTGAGTTGAGATCTGCTGTTTAACCTCAAGAATCCCCACTTCGTTGAGGAGAAACTGATGAACCCTTCGCAGTCTCTCCCTCGGGTCGGTGGTTTCAAGAACCTCCTGAGCGTCGGAGGACTTCATCTCAAGGATGGTCGCTATCAGGTCCGCAAGCCTTCCCGGGTCCTCAATTTCCCGAATGATCATCAAAATGTCGGGTATAACCTGCTTTCCCAGGGAAACAGCCTTGTCCAGCAGTTCCTTAACCGACTTTATCAGCGCCTTGTCCTCAATGGTAAGGTCTTCGTCCCCCAGCTCAGGCTCGTCAACAGGTTCCACGAGGGCGTGGTATGTATCGCCCTCCTTAACGACCTCCCTGAGGATGCCCCTCTTGATCCCCTGAACCAGAACCTTGAGCCTTCCTTCCTCAATGGGAGAAGCCCTGAGAACATGAGCAATGGTGCCGATGGTGTAGAGGTCTTCGGGAGAAGGTTCCTCCGTATCCTTACTCTTTTGGAGAGTGAGAAAGATTAACCTGTCCTCCCTTGAAGCCTGTTCAACCGCTTTTATTGAGAATTCCCTTCCCACAAATAAAGGAAGGACCATAGTGGGAAACACCACTATGTCCCTCAGGGGCATCATCGGGTATCGTCTCGGTGTTGAAGGGACCTCGGGAACCTTCAGTAAGTCGGGATTCACTCTGAGCCTCCTTAGGATAAGTATATTATATTTTTCTTATGGCCTATATAACCGTCAACGGTGAAAAAAAGCTGGTTGAAGGTAATCCGACTGTTAAGGATCTTCTGAGGGATATGGGAATTGAAATACGGGAAGTGGGACTTGCGGTTGCGGTCAACGGTGAGGTAATTCCCAAATCCCTTTACGATACCAAGATCCTGCAGGAAGGCGACAGCGTTGAGATAGTCCAGCTGGTCGGTGGAGGATAATGAAGGTCAGAATACTTCCTTACTATACTGTTTCTGAATGGGAAACCTGGGAGGGAAAGTGGGAGCTTATTGACGGCGTTCCCTTTGCCATGTCTCCCTTACCCACTCCCAAGCATCAGATCATCTCAACCAACATTTGCAGGTTTCTGGCGGAGGAGCTTAAAAACTGTGATAAATGCATTTGTATTAACTCAATTGATTGGGTGGTTTCGGAGGATACGGTCCTTGAACCCGACAACGTGATAATTTGCTCCGAAGACCTTGAAAAGGACCTCTTCTCAAAGAAGAGGCTTGAATTTCCGCCGAGGGTGATCTTTGAAATTCTTTCCCCTTCAATGAAAGAGAAGGACAGGATAACGAAATTTGAAATATACGAGAAGCAAGGGGTGGATTACTATGTCATCATAGACCCCGACACCAAAGAGGTTGAGATATACAAAAACAGTTCTAAGTCCTACTCCCTTGTAGAGGTTTTGAGCGGTGAAGGAGAGTACACCTTTGACCTCGGGCATTGCAAGCCTAAATTGAATTTTTCACAAATCTGGAGGTAATGAAATGACCGACTACGAGAAACTTCTCAACGAGGATGTTTTTGAAATCGCCGGGAGGCGGTTCAGGTCAAGGCTTATAATAGGCTCGGGAAAGTTTAAAAGTTTTCAGGAGAACAAGGAAGTCCTTGAGGCTTCAGGGGCAGAAATTATTACGGTAGCGGTCAGGAGGGTCAACATTACCGACCCCACAAAAGAAAATCTCCTTGATTACATAGACCCAAAAAAGTACCTGATCCTTCCCAATACAGCGGGTTGCTACACGGCGGAGGAAGCCATTAAAACCGCAATGCTGGCAAGGGAAGCAACGGGAATAAACTGGATAAAGCTTGAGGTTATAGGAGATCAGAAAACCCTTCTGCCTGACATGGAGCAAACCCTTAAAGCTGCAGAAATACTCGTTAAGGAAGGGTTTGTGGTGCTTCCCTATGTCTTTGACGATCCTGTTTACGCAAAGAAGTTTGAGGACATCGGATGTGCGGCGGTGATGCCTCTTGCCGCTCCCATTGGTTCGGGTCTGGGACTTCAGAACCCGTACAACATAATCTTCATAAGGGAGGCGGTAAGCGTTCCCGTCATAGTTGATGCGGGAATCGGAAGTGCCTCCGACATACCGCCCGTAATGGAGCTCGGGGCGGATGCAATTCTCACTAATACAGCCCTTGCGGAGGCAAAGGACCCCATTAAAATGGCTGTTGCAATGAAGTACGCAACAATAGCAGGCAGGCTCGCCTATCTTGCTGGAAGAATGGAAAAGAGAACTTACGCGGTTCCCTCATCACCCACAAAGGGAATTCCCTACAAGTCCTGAAAATGGAGCAGGTGGTAATAATTGGATCGGGGATCTCCGGGCTATCAACCGCCTTCAGACTAAGAAAGGAGGGAGTAAAGCCCGTTATCTTTGAAAAAGAGGAAGAAATAGGTGGAAACATAAAGACGGTCAAGGAAGGATCCTACATCCTTGAGCTGGGTCCACAGACTGTCCTTGCGGATTCAGAAGTCAGAGAATTTATGAGAGATGCGGGTCTTGAACCGCTGGAGGCAAAGCCTGAATCAAAAAACAGATACATTTACAGGGATGGAAGGCTCATTCCCCTTCCCATGAATCCCTTGAGCTTTTTAACTAGTCCCCTTATATCATTTGGAGCAAAGCTGAGGGTCCTCAGGGAACCGTGGGCTCCCCCGCCTTTTAAAAGTGAGGAAACCATAGGCGATTTCGTCAGGAGGAGGCTCGGTGAAGAGTTCCTAACATACATTGTGGGTCCCTTCGTCTCTGGAGTTTACGCCGGCGATCCGGATCAACTCTCTGTAAAGTACGCAACAAGGAAGATTTACCAGCTTGAGAGGGAACACGGGTCTTTGATTAAAGGAGCCATAAAGAAAAAAGCCATCGGTCCGGGAGGAAAGCTCGTCTCCTTCAAGGAGGGTCTGTTTACCTTGGTCAGGAATCTTGCCAAGGACATTGAGGTCAAATTGCAAAATGTGGTTCTCAGGATAAGGAGAAAAGATGACAGGTTCATCCTTGACACGAGAGAGGGAAAAGTTGAATGTAGGTGCCTCGTGGTATCCTCTCCCGCCTACACCGCATCTTACCTGCTAAAAGATCTCTCCTGGAGCGCCTCCCTTGAGTTTGACAAAATTGATTACGTTCCCGTAGTTGTACTTCACCTTTCTGTACCGGAGGGAACGGTTCCCGAGGGTTTCGGTTTTCTGGTGCCCAGAAACCAGAACATCCGCATTCTCGGAGTCATATTTTCTTCCAAACTGTTTGAATCAAGAGCCCCGGAAGGAAAAGATCTACTTACAGTGTACATGGGAGGTGCGACGGACAGGGAAATTCTCAACCTCTCCGACGAGGAAATTGGGGAAACAGCTCTCAGGGAACTAAAAAACATCCTCAAAACCGATAACCTTGAGATACTAAAAATTACCCGCTGGAAGAGGGCAATTCCCCAGTACACGCTGGGCTACGGAAAGTACCTTGAACTTGCCCGAGAAATGGAAAAAGACCATCCGGGACTCTTTTTGACGGGAAATTACCTCGGCGGTGTTTCGGTAGCGGACTGCATAAGACACTCAAAGGAGGTGAGCGAAAGGGTGATAAGATTTCTTGAGGGATGAGAGGACCGGTCGTTTTCTTCCTTGCAATATCCCTCGTTTCCCTTGCCCACCAGCTCTCCGGAGTCAAAACCGTTGAAAGCAAAGCCTGTGCGGGAACGGGAGAAGAAAGAGCTTGCTGGACAATAAGCTTGTCAAGAACCAAGTACACAAAGGGAAAGGAGTCCATTTTCACCCTCGGAGTTCACTTTGTCCAGAGGGACAGAAATGTTCTGACCCAGCACAGCTTCTGCAAGCTGACCCTCTCCCTCGTTAGGGATACCTTTTCCTGCCAGACGGACTTTGATTACAGCTCGGACAGAACAGCCTTTAAAGTAAAGCTTCTTCTCAAAAAGGACCGGAGCGGTTCCTATCTGATCATGGACCCTCCGGGAGAGTCAGCCCCTCTTTGCTCCTCCCAAAAATCCCTCATACTCACCGCAGTCAAAAACAGGGACGGAGAAAACCTCTACATAGGGTTTGAAAAGGAGAGGGAAAGGATAAGGTCAGTAATAGTGAGTGGGAATGAGGTGATTTCACGCGGGAGGTGGATTCCCCTAAAGGACATCCTCAAGTGCCCTTAAAATATCAGCCTCCGCATCTGTGTCAACCTTTATTCTT